>NZ_JBEXKC010000001.1:0-274974 GCF_040609475.1 Streptomyces sp. NPDC004667
GCGGAGGCGAGGTGGAGGATGTCGCGGTGGCCGTGGTCGAGGAGGTGGGTGCAGATCTGGCGGACTCCGTCGGCCATGGCGAGGTTGACGTGGGCCGGGGGCTCGGCGCTCACGCAGATCCGCACCAGCCAGGCCGTCTGCGGGACCAGCCCGGCGGCGGCGTAGCCGAGGGAGTCCAGGGCGCGGTCGCCGGGCCGGATGCCGACGGCCACGAAGCCGGCGTAGACGACGAGCGGGGCGATCCAGCGCTGCGAGCGCAGCAGCAGCGCGGCCTGGTAACGCAGCAGGGCGGTCATCGCAGTTCCTCCACGGCGCGGATGTGCCAGGGCGGCCGGGCCGTGAGCAGCTCGCGCAGCACGGCGTCGGAACGGTCCGCGTCCACCGTCAGCACGACCCCGCCTCCGGGGGCGGGCGTGGCGGCGAGGCCGGGGGGCGGGACGGCGCCGGGCGGTCCGGCCGCGTGGATGCGGACGGACGGTGGACGCGCCGCCCCGCCCGGGACGGGGACCGGGACCAGGGCGGCGGCCTCGATCCGGTGGTGGGCGTCCGGCCGGCCCGCGAGGCGCGCCGGATCGTGGTCGACGAAGACCACCGTGCCTCCGGCCGCCGTGCGTTCGGTGACGGCCCGGTCCAGCTCGGCGCGGGCCGGGGCGTCCAGCCCGGTCCACGCCTCGTCGAGGACGAGCAGCCCCGGCCCGGCGAGCAGCGCCTGGGCGACGGCCACTTTCTGGCTGGTCCCCTTCGAGAGTTCGGACAGCGGGGTGCGGGCGTACGCGGCGGCGCCGAACCGCTCCAGTCCCGCGGCCGCCCGGCGGGCCGCCTCCGCGCCCGTCAGGCCGTGCACCCGGCCCAGGTGGGTCAGGTAGGAACCGGCCGTCAGGGGCAGGGCCGCCGGAAAGCGTTCGGGAACGTAGGCCGTCCGGTGCGGGCGGCCCGCGACGCGGCCCTCCGTGGGGGTGTCGACGCCGGCGAGGATCCGCAGCAGGGTGGACTTGCCGCCGCCGTTGCCGCCCTCGATCCGGACCAGGGCCCCGGGCGGGAGTTCCAGTGCGACCCCGCGCAGCACCCAGGGCCGCCGCCGTCCGTAGCGGCGGCCCACTCCGGTGAGTTTCAGTGACCCGCCGCCGTTTCGGTGACCTCGCTCGGCCGCACGACGACGAAGCCCTCACCGCTCAGCCTGAGCTGGACGGCCTCGCCGGAGCCGCCGCGGATCATCGAGCCGACCGACTGGGAGCGGTGCAGCCCGGTGTCCAGCGAGGCGCTCCAGCCGACGACCGCGTCCGTGTCCACGTACACCGGTGCCTGCGGGGTCACCGGGATGATGATCGGGTGGCCGTCGCAGACGACGGCGAGCTTGCCGGTGCCGGTGAAGAGGCTGTTGAAGAGGCCGCCGCCGGTCATCCCGGCGCCCTTCACCATCCTTATCTCGTAGGACAGCGTCGGGTCGAAGCACAGGACGTTGCGCCCGTTGATGGTGAAGGCGTCGCCCGGCTCGAAGTCGATGATGAAGCAGTTGCCCGCCTCGTGGGCGAACCAGGCCTCGCCCTGCCCGCGTACGGACATCAGCGCCAGCCCCTCGCCGGTGACGGCGCGCTTGAGCATGCCGCCTATGCCCTGGCCCTTGCGCTCGAAGCGGAGGTCGCCGCGGAAGGCGACCATCGAGCCCTGACGGGCCAGCATCTCGCCGTTGACGGCGTACTTGACGGACTTGGCGTTCTGAAGGGTCATGCCCGGTGCGGTGGCCGGTCGGGCCAGGTTCTCGGACGCGAAAAGATCACTCTGCATGGGCCCGATCCTCGCCCGGAGCACGTACCCGGGACATCCTCCTGAAGGCGGAGGCTGGCATCCTTGGGCGGATGAGCACGAAGGACGCACCCAAGACCTCAGACGTACCCGCCGTCGGCGCGGACAGCCCGTTCCGGCAGGAGCACGCGGCACGCGACGAGGCGCCGCAGTTCGTCCTGCCGCTGGTCGTACGGATCGAGAAGGCGGAGCCGCCGGCCCGGACCGACGCTCTGGAGACGGCGGCCCGCGCGGTCCTGGTGCTGCTGACGGACGAACGGGCGCACGGCGAGGGCGAGTGGGCCGAGGCCGTGCGCGACTGGCAGGACGCCCGGATCCGCAAGGTGGTGCGCAGGGCGCGCGGGGCGGAGTGGCGCAAGGCGGGGACCCTCCCGGGCGTCACGGTGCACGGCGAGCGGGCCGAGGTCCGGGTCTTCCCGCCGGTGCCGCTCGACGGGTGGCCCAAGGAGCTGGCCAAGCTCCAGGTGTCGGGCACCGACCTGGACGACCCGGAGCCGGCTGCGCCCGCCGCGGCGGAGCTGCCCGTGCTGTGGATGAACCCGGACCTCGGCATGTCGGCCGGGAAGGCGATGGCCCAGGCCGGGCACGCGGCGCAGCTGGCCTGGTGGGAGCTGACCCCGGCGGAGCGGGACGCGTGGCGGGAGTCCGGTTTCCGGCTGGCCGTGCGCACGGCCGCGCGCGAGCGGTGGGCGGAGCTGAGCGGGAGCGGACTGCCGGTGGTCCGGGACGCCGGGTTCACCGAGATCGCCCCCGGCTCCTGCACCGTGGTCTCGGACCACCCGGCACTGCGGGCCCGGCTGTGAGCGTCCGGCGCTGAGCATCCGGTCCTGAGCGCCCGGCCCCGGGCGTCCGGCTTCGGGCCGGGAACCTCAAATGTTGCTCTGAACGTCCCCTCCTCACGGTTGGCCGCGCGCCGTCCGGGCCATCACACGGTCATACGGACCGACGGGCACGGATGCGGGCCGGTGAGTACCGGCGGGGGCCGGCGGAAGGGGGGCGAGGTGACCATGAAGCCCATGGCACGCCTGGGGGTGGGCATCGGCTGGCGGCCGGAGATCGCGGAGGCCGTGGAGCGGCTCGAACACCTCGACTGGGTCGAGGTCGTCGCCGAGAACGTCTGCCCGGGCCATCTGCCCGAGTCGCTGCTGCGGCTGCGCGAGCGCGGGGTGCGGGTCGTCCCGCACGGGGTCTCGCTGGGCCTGGGCGGCGCCGACCGTCCCGACCCGGCGAAGCTGGCCGCGCTCGGGGAGCGGGCGGTGGCCCTGGGGGCGCCCCTGGTCACCGAGCACATCGCCTTCGTACGCACCTCCTCCCCCGTGCTGGAGGCCGGACACCTGCTGCCGGTGCCGCGCACCCGGGACGCGCTGGACGTGCTCTGCGAGAACGTCCGGATCGCGCAGGACGCGCTGCCGGTGCCGCTGGCTCTGGAGAACATCGCCGCGCTGGTCGCCTGGCCCGGGGAGGAACTGACGGAGGCCCGGTTCCTGACGGAGCTGGTGGAACGGACCGGCATACGGCTGCTCATCGACGTGGCCAACCTGCACACGAACCGGGTGAACCGCGGCGAGGACCCGTCGGCGGTACTGGACGGGATCCCGCTGGAGGCCCTCGCGTACGTGCACGTGGCCGGGGGCGTGGAGCGGGACGGCGTCTGGCACGACACCCACGCGCACCCGGTGCCGCCGGTGGTGCTCGACGTACTGGCGGCGCTGCGGGAGCGGGTGGACCCGCCGGGGGTCCTGCTGGAGCGGGACGACGACTTCCCGGCGGAGGCGGAACTGGCCGCCGAACTGGTCCGGATCCGCGAGGTGGTGACGGCCGGCGCCGGCGCCGGGCCCGCGTCCCGCGCGGAGGACCCCGAGGGAGCCCGTGGCGGCGACGGGGGCGGCGCGGATCCCGGTGTGCGGGGCGCGCCGGCCCTCGACGCCGCCCGGACCCGCGTGGGGCTCGGGCAGGCGGCCCTGCTGTCCGCGCTGGTCGCCGGTACCCCGGTGCCCGAGGGCTTCGACCGGCAGCGGATCCGGGTCCAGGCCCGGGCCCTGGCCGCCAAGCGGGCCTCGGTCGTGGCGAAGGTCGCGCCCGAGCTGCCGGGGATCCTGGGCGGGCCCGGCCCCTACCGCGAGGCCTTCCTCGGCTACGCCCGCAACCGCCCCATGACCTCCGGGTACCGCCGTGACGCCCTGGACTTCGCCGAGCACCTGCTGATCCAGGACCTGCCCGCCGACCCGGCCGCCCGCCGCCGGCTCACCGCCTGGTGGCGGGACCGGACCGGGGCGCGGCCACCGGGCCGCCTCGTGCGCTGGGCCCGCGCCCTGACGGGGAGAGCCGCGTGAACGCCGTCGCCATCGCCGTCTGGGTCGCCGTCCTCGGCTCCGGCGCGCTGCTGCTGCGCGCCCTGTTCCGGGCGAGGCCCCGGGTGCCCGGGACCTCGCCCACCCTGCACGACCTGTCGGAGGCCGCCCTCCTGGCGGGCGGTCCCGGCGCGGTCGTCGACGCCGCACTCGTCTCGCTGCTGGGCGACGGCCGGCTGGCGGGCGGCGGCCCCGGCATCGTCCAGGCGCGGCCCGGGGCTCAGGCCACGGACCCCGCCGAGCGCGCCGTGCTGCTGGCGCTGCGTCAGGCACCCTCGGGGTGGCTGTACCAGGTGCGCTACGCCGCCATGCTCGACCCGTCCGTCCAGGAGACCGGGGACGGGCTGGCGGCCCGCGGGCTGATCGCGCCGCCCGGCACGGGGCGCGGGCTGCGGCGGTGGGGGCTGGTCCAGGCCCTGGTGTGCGGGATGCTGGTGCCGGTGTCGCTGCCGCTGACCTTCGTGGCGTGGGCCCTGGATCCGGCCCCGCAGGTGCCGTTCATCGTCAAGGTGCTGCCCGCGCTGCTGGCCGGGATCGCCGTCGGCGTCCTGTGCGCGAAGCGGGCCGGGCGGCGGATCACCCCGGCGGGCCGGGCGGCGCTGGCCGGGATGCGGGCGCGGTACGCGGGCGACCCGGCCGATCACGTGCAGACGGCCCTGTTCGGGCTGCGCGGCCTGCGGGATCCGGACCTGCGGCGGCAGCTGCTGCCCGCCGCCCGGAGCACGCGGCTGGCCGCGGCCCAGTCGCGGGCCCGTACGCGCACCGGGTCCTCGCACGGCTCGCGCACGTCGTCGTCCGCCTCGTCCACCTCATCGGACTCGTCCGCCTCGTCCGCCGACCTCATCCCGGTGCTGTGGTGCGCCGCGAGCGACGGCGGCTCCTCCACCGGTTCGGGCGGCTGCGGTTCCTCGGGCAGCGGTTGCGGGGGGTCCTCCGGATCCGGCTGCGGGGGCGGCGGTTCGAGCTGCGGCAGCAGTGGTTCGAGCTGTGGCGGCAGCGGTTCCAGTTGTTCCGGCAGCAGTTCCAGCTGTGGCGGCAGCAGTTCCAGCTGTTCCAGCAGCAGCTCCAGCTGCGGCAGCAGTTCCTGATCCCGCGTACGGCAACCGGGGGTAGCGGCGGCGACACCCGGGCGCGGGCCTGTACAGCGGTACGGCCTTGACATCTCATCGGATCGGACGATGAGACGAAGGGGTCGCGATGCGGACGAGGCGTGCACACCGTTACGGAGCCGCCGCCGCGCTCCTCTCCCTCGCCCTGTGCCTCCCGGCCCCCGCCGCGACCGCCGCCCCCCGGGACGCCCGTACCGCCGCCGAGGACGCCGGGGCCGAACTGGCCGCCCGCCGGGCCGGAGCCGCCCGGCTCGGCTTCGGGCCCTGCCCCGCCGTCGAGGAACTGCCCGGGGCCGTGCGCTGCGCGGCGCTGCGGGTCCCGCTGGACTACGCCCGCCCGGGGGGCCCGCAGATCTCCCTCACCGTCAGCCGGATCCCGGCCACCGGCCGCGGGAACGCCGTCCGGCAGGGCGCGCTCGTGTACAACCCGGGCGGCCCCGGGGCGTCGGGTACCTACTTCCCGCTGCTCGGGGGCCGGCCCGCGTGGAGCCGGATCGCGGCCGCCTACGACCTCGTCGGCTACGCCCCGCGCGGAGTGGGCCGTTCGGCCCCGCTGTCCTGCCGGGACCCGGACGAACGGCCGAAGGGCCCCACCCAGGTCCCGGCCGTGCCCTCACCGGCCTACAAGCGGGAGCGGCTCGCCGCCGCACGGGCCTACGCGCGGGGCTGTGCCCGGCACGCCGGGGCCGCGCTCGCGCACTACACGACCCTGAACAACGTCCGTGACCTGTACGTGCTGCGGGCCGCGCTCGGCGAGCGCCGGCTGACCTTCGTGGGGGCCTCGTACGGGACCTACCTGGGAGCCGTGTACGCGACGCGGTACCCGGAGCACGTGCGCCGCATGGTGTTCGACTCGGCCGTCGACCCCGATCCGCGCCGCATCTGGTACCTCGGCAACCTCGCCCAGGCGCCCGCCTTCGAGCGCCGCTGGGCCGACTTCCTCGCCTGGACCGCCCGGCACCACGCCGTGTACGGGCTGGGTGCCACGCCCGGGGCGGTACGGGCGGCTTACGAGCGGGTCCGCGCGACGGTGGCCCGCACTCCCGCGGGCGGGGTGGTGGGGACCGGCGAACTGCACGCCGCGTACCTCCAGACTGCGTACTACGACGACGTCTGGCCGGAGCGGGCCGCGGCCCTGGCGGCCTTCCTGCGCGGGGACGCGGAGCCGTTGACGCGTCAGGCCGCGCGCGATCCGCGGACGGCGGCGGAGGCGGAGAACGCGACCGCCGTGTACACGGCGGTGCTGTGCAACGACGCCCCGTGGCCCGCCGACTGGGAGACCTGGGACCGCGACAACACCGAACTGGCCCGCCGCGCGCCCTTCGAGACCTGGGCCAACGCCTTCCTGAACCTGCCGTGCGCCTCCTGGCCGGTGGCCGGGCGGCAACGGCCCGCCGACGTCGGGGCGGGTCCGGGGCGGCTGCCCCCCACGCTGATCGTGGCGGCGGAACGGGACGGGGCGACCCCCTACCCGGGGGCGCTGGAGCTGCAACGGCGGCTCGGCGGCGGGGCCTCGCTGGTCACGGAGGAGGGAGCGGGCACCCACGGGGTGGCCGGCGGACGCAACGGCTGCGTGGACCGGCGGGTGGAGCGGTACCTGCTCACGGGCGCCACCCCGGGGTGGCGCGTCACGTGCGCGCCGCATCCGGAGCCCGCACCGGTGTCGCTGGACGACCGGGCAGCAAGCGCTCCCAGGGCGCTGCTGCCGCCAGTCGTCTGAACTTCCGGGCGGGGTCTCCGGCTGCGTCGATTCGGGGGCAGGGCCTCCCGATCCCCGGAGGCCGCTCTTGTGTCACGAGCGGTCCCCCGGACCTTCCCCCCAGGGGAGGTCTAGGCGAGTCCGGCCACCAGATCGGCGACGGACTTGCGGCGCCCGGTGTAGAAGGGCACCTCTTCGCGGACGTGCATCCGGGCCTCGGAGGCACGCAGGTGACGCATGAGGTCGACGATGCGGTGGAGCTCGTCCGCCTCGAAGGCCAGCAGCCACTCGTAGTCGCCCAGCGAGAACGAGGCGACGGTGTTGGCGCGGACGTCCGGGTAACCGCGGGCCATCTTGCCGTGGTCGGCGAGCATGCGGCGGCGGTCCTCGTCGGGCAGCAGGTACCAGTCGTACGAGCGCACGAAGGGGTAGACGCTGACGTAGTCGCGGGCGACCTCGTCGGCCAGGAAGGCCGGGATGTGGGACTTGTTGAACTCGGCCGGGCGGTGCAGGGCCATGTTCGACCACACCGGCTCCAGGGCGCGGCCCAGCCTGGTGCGGCGGAAGAGGTTGTACGCGGTCTGCAGCTCGTCCGCGGTCTCCGCGTGCCACCAGACCATGATGTCGGCATCGGCGCGCAGGCCGGAGAGGTCGTAGGTGCCGCGGACGGTGATGTCCTTGGCGGCCAGCTGGTCGAAGAGCTCCTGGACCTCGTCGGCGAAGCCGGTGCGGTCCTCCGGGAGGACGTCCTTCAGCTTGAAGACGGACCACAGGGTGTAACGGATGACCTCGTTGAGGTCCTTCGCCTTCTTCCCCGCGTTGGGGATCTTCTCTGGTGCAGTCATGTGTCCATTGTCCCGTGTGCTGATCAGTGGTCCGTGCCAGGGGTGGCCATCGCCGCCATCCCGGCCGTCACCGCGTCGGCGGCCTTCCCGGCGCTCGCGACGCAGGCCGGGATCCCGACCCCGTCGTAGACGGCTCCGCAGACGGCGAGACCCGGCAGCTCGGCCACGGCGGCCCGGATCCGGGCGACGCGGGCGAGGTGGCCCACGGGGTACTGGGGCAGTCCGCCGTCCCAGCGGGTGACGGTGGAGGCCACCGGCCGGGCCGCGAGGCCGACGGCCTCGCCCAGGTCGGCGAGGGAGACGTCGACCAGCTCGCCGTCCTCCCGCCCGAGGTCGCCCTCGTCGCCGTGCCGGCCGACGGAGGTGCGCAGGAGGAACAGGTCCGGATCGGCTGCGGCCCAGGCCCACTTGTTGCTGGAGAAGGTGGAGGCCTTGATCGTCCGCCCGTCGACGGGCGGTACGAGGAACCCGCTGGCGCCGCCCCCGGCGATCGGGGCGGGCAGGTCGGAGCGCCGGAAGGCCATCGTGACCAGGGCCATGGAGGCGTACTCGACCTCGTGCAGCTCGGCGGCCGCGGCCGGGACGAGCGCGCCGAGCAGCCGGGCGGCGGGCCCGGCCGGGACGGCGAGGACCACCCCGTCGGCGTCGAGGACCTCGTCGGCGGTCGTGACCCGCCAGCCCCCGGGCGTCCTGCCGATCCCGCTCACGGCGGCGCCGGTCAGGATCCGCGCCCCGGCGGCCCGGCAGGCGTCGGCGACGGCGATCGGCAGCCGGCCGATGCCGCCGGAGATCCCGGCGAAGAAGGCACCGGTGGCCGCCGCGCCGGTGACGGTGGTCCGCTCCGCTGCCGCCGCCTGGACCGCGCGGACGCTCCCGGTCAGCGTGGGGTGGGTGCGCACGGCCTCGAAGAGCGCGGGGACGGCGGCGCGCATCGAGATCCGGTAGGCGTCGCCCGCGTAGACCCCGCCGAGGAGCGGTTCGACCAGCCGGTCCACGACCTCGCGGCCCATCCGGGCGGCGACGTACGCGCCGACGGCCACGTCGTCGCCGACCTCCGTGGGCGGCAGGCCGGTGTCTTCGGCGATGCGGGCGAGGCCCTCGGCGGACAGGACGCCGGATGCGGCGAGCGGGGCCGTGTCGCCGGGCACGCCCATGACGTGGCCGCGCGGCATCGGGCGCAGCGCGCCCCGGGTCCACAGGTGGGCGGTCGCGGTGGCGGGCGGCTGGAGCGCGTCGCCGAGGCCCACGGCCCGGGCCAGGTCCACGGCTTCGGGGCGGCGGGCCAGGACGGACTCGGCGCCGAGGTCGACCGGGACCCCGGCGAGCTCGCCCGCGTACAGCTTGCCGCCGAGGCGCGGGCCGGCCTCCAGGAGGGTGACGCGGACGCCGTCGGCGAGCAGCCGGTGGGCGGCCGCGAGGCCCGCGATGCCGCCGCCGATGACGACGACGTGGCGGGTGGGGGCCTGCCGGTCCGTACGCATGTCCGCTTCGTGCATGGACACATGGTCTCAGACCCCCCGGCGAGGCCGGAACGTGACCGCATCGGGACCGCTCCGGAACCGTGCGTACGAAACCCGCGGCGCCACCCTGAACGTCGAAGCGGCGACATCAGCCGATCCCGGGGGGTACTGACGATGAGCTCGACCCACACGTTCGACACCGGACGCCGTACGGCGGCGGCGCTGGCCGCGCTGTCGCTGGCCGGCGTCCTCCTGCTCACCGGCTGCGGGGCCGCCGGCTCCGGCGGGTCCGGCGCGTCCTCCGACAAGGCGGCCGTGGCCCCGGCGGCGCGGGGCGAGGGCGCGCCGGGCGGCCAGGCCCCGGCGGCGGCCCCGGCGGCGGCCGATGCCAAGGGCGCCGCCCAGCCGTCGGCGCCGGCGGCGGTCCGCCCGAACGTGATCCGTACGGGATCCCTGTCGATCGAGACGGCCGAACCGCAGAAGGTCCTCACCGCGGCCCGTACGGCGGCCGACGGCGCGGGCGGGTACGTGGGCAACGAGTCCACCCAGCGCGCCGCGGACGGCCGGCTCACCTCGACGCTGACCCTGCGGGTGCCGGGCGAACGCTTCGACGCGGTGATCGGCGCCCTGGAGGGCAGCGGAAAGCTGCTGGGGCGGAAGGTCGAGGCGCAGGACGTGACCCAGAAGGTCGCCGACGTCGACAGCCGGGTGGCGTCGCAGCGGGCCAGCGTCGCCCGGGTGCGGGAGATGATGGACAAGGCCTCGGCGCTCTCCGACGTGGTCATGCTGGAGGGCGAGCTGAGCCGGCGCCAGTCGGACCTGGAGTCGCTGATCGCGCAGCAGACCGCCCTGAAGGACCAGACCTCCCTCGGGACGATCACGGTGTCGGTCTCGGAGCCGGCCGCGGTGGAGCGCGGGACGGAGGAGAAGGGGGATCCCTCCTTCGGGGACGCCCTGCGCGGCGGCTGGTCGGTGTTCACCACGGTGGTGCGGTACCTGGCGCTGGCCGTCGCCGTGGTCCTGCCGTTCGCGGTGACGGCCGCCGCGGCCCTGTTCGGGTTCCGCCTGTACCGCCGGCTGCGCCCCGCCCCGGCGAAGCCGGGCCGCGTCCCGGCGCAGGTGCCCCGCCGGCCGGTCTCAGCCGGGACCGGCGGACCGGCCTCCGACGGGGCTGTGGCCGATCCTGAGGGCTGAGCGCGCACGCGCCCGTAGCGTGGACCCCGGTGGACGACGACCGCGGGACGAAACGGAACGGGACGGGGCGGACGATGGCGAAGGAACGACTGGTGGTGGTCGGCGGCGACGCGGCGGGGATGTCCGCCGCGTCGCAGGCCCGGCGGCTGAGGGGCCCGGCGGAGCTGGAGATCACCGCCTTCGAGCGCGGGCACTTCACCTCGTACTCGGCGTGCGGGATCCCGTACTGGATCGGCGGGCAGGTGGCCGACCGGGACGACCTGATCGCCCGTACGCCCGAGGAGCACCGGGCCCGGGACATCGACCTGCGCACCCGGACGGAGGTCGTGGAGCTGGACCTGGCCGGCCGGCGGGTGCGCGCCCGGGACCTGGAGAGCGGTGCGGAGTCCTGGACGGCCTACGACAAGCTGGTCCTGGCGACCGGCGCCCGCCCCGTGCGCCCCCGTCTGCCGGGCATCGGCGCCCACGGGGTGCACGGGGTGCAGACCCTGGACGACGGCCGCCGGCTGATGGAGACCCTGGAACGCACGCCGGGCCGCCGGGCGGTGGTGGTCGGCGCGGGGTACATCGGCGTGGAGATGGCGGAGGCCCTGGTGCGCCGGGGCTACGGGGTCACCGTCCTGCACCGGGGCGAGCAGCCGATGGCCACGCTGGACCCGGACATGGGCGGGCTCGTGCACGGCGCGATGAACCGCATGGGGATCGTCACGGTCTCCCGCGCCGAGGTGACGAAGGTCCTCACGGACGAGGAGGGCCGGGCCGTCGCGGTGGCCACGGCGGCCGGCGACGAGTATCCGGCGGACGTGGTGGTCCTCGGCCTCGGCGTGGAGCCCCGGACCGCCCTGGCCCGCGCGGCGGGCCTGGCCCTGGGCCCGTCGGGCGGCCTGCTCACGGACCTGTCGATGCGGGTGCGCGGCCACGAGGAGGTCTGGGCGGGCGGCGACTGCGTGGAGGTGCTGGACCTGGTCGCGGGCCGCACCCGGCACATCCCGCTGGGCACGCACGCCAACAAGCACGGCCAGGTGATCGGCTCGAACGTGGGCGGCGGCTACGCGACCTTCCCCGGGGTGGTCGGCACGGCCGTCAGCAAGGTCTGCGACCTGGAGATCGCCCGCACGGGGCTGCGCGAACGGGACGCCCTGGAGGCGGGCCTGCGCTTCGTGACGGCCACCATCAGCTCGACGAACACGGCCGGCTACTACCCGGGGGCGGAGCCGATGACGGTCAAGATGCTGGCGGAGCGCCGCACGGGCCGCCTCCTCGGCGTCCAGATCGTCGGCGGCGCCGGGGCCGCGAAGCGCGTGGACGTGGCGGCGGTCGCGCTCACGGCGGGGATGACGGTGGACCAGGTCGTCTCCCTGGACCTGGGCTACGCCCCGCCCTTCTCCCCGGTCTGGGACCCGGTACTGGTGGCCGCCCGCAAGGCGGTCTCGGCGGTCCGGGCGGCGGGGGTCTGACGCGGGGCCGCGGCACGCAGCTCGGAGCGGACCAGTTCCAGGAGGCGGCCCATCCAGTTGCGGCCGCCGCGGCGGCCCTCCTCCCGCCAGAACGGGGCGTCGGAGAGCCCGGTGTAGAGGATGCCCGCGTCGCCGGTGGCGAGCAAGACCTCGGCGAGGCGGGGGTGCTGGTCGAACTTGGCGCGCAGCAGGGCGGCCATGACGGCGAGCCGTACGGCGGGCCAGTCGGCCCGCCGGATCGCGAGGCCGCCCGCCTCGTGCGCCTCGCCGGCGGTGGTGGCGGCGCGGATCCGGTCGTGGTCGGCGGGGTCCGCGGCCGAGAGGGCCCAGTAGGCGTGGGCCACGCTGGGATAGGCCACCCCGGCGTGGACGAAGGGGGCTTCGTGGTCGTTGCGCAGGACGAAGGGGCCCGGCTCGGCGGGCGGGCCGCCGGGGTACACCGTCTCGTAGAGGACGACCGGGGGCCCGGGGGCCTCGTCCGGTTCGTCGGCGTACCGCAGGGCCAGCCACTTCTCGTGGCGGGCCTCGCCGTCCACCGCGTCGTCGAAGTAGGCGCGGGCCCAGCGGTGGCCCTCTTCCGTCGCCACCGGACCGTCGCCGTCCACGGGCTGCCCGAGGTCGGTCAGCAGCATCCGCAGCGGCCGGTCCTGGTGGTCCATGTCGCCGAGGACGTACACCCTGAGGTGGGCGGGGACGGCGAGGTAGGCGTCCCGGAGCCGGGCCCGGTGGGCCTCGGTCGGCTCCCGCCGGTGGTCGCGTATGGCGTCCCAGAGCCGGTCGCCGGCCCCCGGGCGGCCCGCCAGCCGGGTGATCTCGTCGGCGACCTCCAGGAGGAAGCCCTCCCGGGTCAGCGGCTCGGGGTTGCGCGACTCCCACTTCGTGGGCTCGGCCACGGGCCACTCCCGCGCGTCCGGCCGGTCCGGCTCGATCTTCCCGGCGGCCAGCCGCTCGCGCAGCCCGTCCAGGTCGGTGGGCCCGTACCCGCCGACGGTGATCCGGCCGTCCGCGTAGACGAAGAGGTGATCGGGGTAGTGCCCGCCGTCGAGCTCGTGGCGGCGCCAGACGAGGCGCCAGACCCCGTTGACGGTTTCCCCGTCGGATATGCGAAACGTCGGCCCGTGCCATGTCATGCACAGCACAGTACCGACGTCTCGGTGTACGGAAGCGGGATCAGCGCCGGGTCTTGGTGTGGACGTACTCCACCAGGCGGGTCAGCGCGTCGGGGTCCGTCGTCGGGAGGACGCCGTGGCCCAGGTTGAAGACGTGGCCCTCCAGGCCCGCCGCGGCGGCCAGGACCTCGTCGGTCTTGGCCTCGACGGCCTCGGTGGTGGAGAAGAGGACGGCGGGGTCCAGGTTGCCCTGGAGCGCCTTGCCGGGGCCGACGCGGCGGACGGCCTCGTCCAGCGAGACCCGGTAGTCGACGCCCATGACGTCCGCACCGGCCTCGCCCATGAGGCCGAGGAGCTCGCCCGTGCCCACACCGAAGTGGATGCGCGGGACCCCGTACGAGGCGACGGATTCGAGGACCTTCGCCGAGGCGGGCATCACCGAGCGCCGGTAGTCCGCCGGGGCGAGGGCGCCGACCCAGGAGTCGAAGAGCTGGACCGCGGAGGCGCCGGCCTCGATCTGGACCTTGAGGAAGGCCGAGGTGATCTCGGCGAGGCGGTCCAGCAGGTCGGCCCACAGCTGCGGGTCCCCGTACATGAGGGCCTTGGTGTGCTCGTGGTTCTTGGACGGACCGCCCTCGACGAGGTAGCTCGCGAGGGTGAAAGGCGCGCCCGCGAACCCGATCAACGGCGTGCCGCCGAGTTCACCCGTGAGCATGCCGATCGCCTCGGTGACGTACGGGACGTCCTCCGGGGTGAGGTCGCGCAGCTGTGCGAGGTCCTCGCGGCGGCGGATCGGGTTGGCGACGACGGGGCCGATGCCCGGCTTGATGTCCAGGTCGACGCCGATGGCCTTCAGCGGCACCACGATGTCGGAGAAGAAGATCGCCGCGTCGACGCCGTGGCGCCGCACGGGCTGCAGGGTGATCTCGGTGACCAGGTCGGGGCGCATGCAGGACTCCAGCATGGCCGTGCCCTCGCGCACCTTGCGGTACTCGGGGAGTGAGCGGCCCGCCTGCCGCATGAACCACACGGGGGTGTGGGGGACCGGCTCCCGCCGGCACGCCTTCAGGAAGGCGGAATCGTACGTCTGACTCGGCTGGCCCGTGGGGCGGGTAGTGGCGCTCACGCGGCAAATCTTCGCACGTATGAAGAAGTGCCCGACCCGGCGCGGGTGTCCCTGCGCCGTCGGGGCGCTCGTTCCGCCTAGTCTTCCCGGCATGGCTGCGGCTCAGGGACGATTTTCAGATGGCGCTGACGGTACGGACAGCGCGAAGGAGAGCTCGGTCCCGCTCCCTTTCCGCCGGGCGGTCGACGGCTTGAAGAAGGCACGGCTGCGGTCCGGGATCGAGATCGACCCCACGAAGCCGCCCCAGAGACTGGCCCCCTACGCGTACGCGCTGGAGGCGGCGGTCGTGGAGGGCGAGGACGACCTGGCCGACGGCCGGCTGATCCTGCTCCACGATCCCGCCGGGCACGACGCCTGGCAGGGCACCTTCCGGCTGGTGACGCTGGTACGGGCGGAGCTGGAGCCGGAGATGGCGGCCGACCCCCTCCTCCCGGAGGTGTGCTGGTCCTGGCTGACCGGGGCGCTGGAGGCCCGCGGGCTGGCGTACGGGGAGGCGAGCGGCACCGTGACGATGGCGAGCTCGCACTACTTCGGCGGGCTCAGAGAGCGGCGTCCGGCGACCCAGATCGAGATCAGGGCCTCGTGGACCCCCCGTGAGGGGGTGGGCGGGGTGCCGGACACCCCGGCGCACCTGTCGGCCTGGTGCGAGCTGCTGTGCCAGATCGCGGGACTGCCCCCGGTCGGGCCGACGGACACCGCCACGGGCGTGGTGTCCCTGCCACAGCGGCGCGGTCCGCACCACCCGTAGGAAGCGGTCCCCCCGCGCGGTCGGACGGGGCCGTCCGACCGCGCTCCGGAGGCGCTCCGGCTGAGTTCCGACGGGGTTCCGACGGGGTTCCGGCGGGGGTTCCGTAGTCGCTCCGGCGGCGGCTGGCGGCTTCCGGCGGCGCTCCCGTGGCGCTCCGGTGCCGGGAGCGACCGATCGCGTGCGCAACGGGCTGTCGAAACGGTGCGCGGATTGCGGCCTTCTGATCATCCCTTGATCGATCGTGCGTCCGAATTGCCCGAATTGTTACTCACCAAATCGTGATCATTCCCTAAAGCCGGGCGGGTGACGTGCCGAAGGAGTCAGTGACCATCCGCACGGTTCGCACCGGCTTCCTTCCCCGAGCCGGCCGTCCCGCCACTCCCCCAGGAGGCCTAGGTGTCCGTTCTTCTTGAGCAGCCCGCAAGCCTGGTCGCCTACCGCCCGACCAAGCCGACGGCCATGGTCGTCGTGGCCGACCCGCGCGTCCGTTCCACCGTGACCCGCCATCTGTGGGCCCTCGGAGTCCGTGACGTGATCGAGGCGTCGTCCATCGCGGAGGCCCGCCCCCGCGTCGGCAGCCCGCGCGACATCTGCGTGGCCGACGTCCACCTGCCCGACGGCTCCGGTCTCACCCTGCTCTCCGAGACCCGCGCCGCCGGCTGGCCGAACGGCCTGGCCCTGTCCGCCGCCGACGACATCGGCGCCGTGCGCAACGCCCTCGCGGGCGGCGTGAAGGGCTACGTCGTCACCGGTACGCGGACCAACATCGGGCTCCCCACCCGGCCCGGCGCCGCCCCCATCGGTGCCGCCGCCGCCCGTATGCACCGCCGCCCCCCGGGTGCCCCGAGCCACCCGGGCGGCTACCGAGAGCTCTCCGGCCGCGAGGTCGAGGTCCTGCGCCTCGTCGCGGAGGGCCAGTCCAACAAGGCCATCGGCGTCTCGATGGGCCTGTCCGCCCTGACCGTCAAGTCCCACCTCGCCCGCATCGCCCGCAAGCTGGGCACCGGCGACCGGGCCGGCATGGTCGCCGTCGCCCTGCGGACCGGAATCATCCACTGATCCTGCCCCGAAGCCCCCGGACACCGCTCCCGGAACCCCTGGAGCCGCCCGGCCCCTCCTCCTCGCGCCCGTCGACGGAACGTTCCGGCGACGGGCGCGTCACATCCACGGATACCCTTGACCGGTGACCGACGCCCAAGAGACCGCAGCAGGCCTGCGCACCACCACCGGGGGCGGCCCCCCGGACGAAGAGGTTTCGTCCGATGGGCTGCCTGTTCCGTTGCTAGAACCCCGCGAGGGGATCCCCCCGGTCGTGGCCGACGCGGACGGGCTGGCCCGGGTCGTCGCGGCCTTCGCCGCGGGCACCGGACCGGTGGCCGTGGACGCCGAACGCGCCTCCGGATACCGCTACGGGCAGCGCGCCTACCTGGTGCAACTGCGCCGCGAGGGTGCCGGATCCGCGCTGATCGACCCGGTCGGGTGCCCGGACCTCTCCTCCCTGGGGGAGGCGCTGTCCGGCACCGAGTGGATCCTGCACGCCGCCACCCAGGACCTGCCCTGCCTGCGCGAAATAGGCATGGCCCCCACCTCCCTCTTCGACACCGAGCTGGCCGGCCGGCTGGCCGGGTTCCCCCGGGTCGGCCTCGGGGCGATGGTCGAGAGCGTGCTGGGCTACGTACTGGAGAAGGGCCACTCCGCCGTCGACTGGTCCACCCGCCCCCTGCCCGAGCCGTGGCTGCGCTACGCCGCGCTCGACGTGGAACTGCTGGTGGACCTGCGGGACGCGCTGGAGAAGGAGCTCGACCGGCAGGGCAAGCTGGAGTGGGCCCGCCAGGAGTTCGACGCGATCGCCTCCGCGCCGCCCGCCCCGCCGCGCAAGGACCCCTGGCGGCGCACCTCCGGCATGCACAAGGTGCGCCGTCGCCGGCAGATGGCGGTCGTCCGGGAGCTGTGGGAGTCCCGCGACCGGATCGCGCAGCGCCGGGACGTGTCCCCCGGCAAGGTGCTCGGCGACGCGGCGATCGTGGAGGCGGCCCTGGCCCTCCCCGCGAACGTCCACGCCCTGTCGGCCCTGCCCGGCTACGGACAGCGCATGGGCAGGCGCCAGCTGGACCAGTGGATGGCCGCGGTGGACCGGGCCAGGGCCCTGCCCGAGAACGAGCTGCCGCAGCCGGGGGCGACCCCCGCCGGCCCGCCGCCGCCCCGCTCCTGGGCGGACAAGGACCCGGCCGCCGCCGCGCGCCTGTCCGCCGCCCGCAGTGCCGTCTCGGCACTGGCCGAGGGGCTGAACCTGCCCCAGGAGAACCTGATCACTCCGGACACCGTGCGCCGGCTGTGCTGGGAGCCCCCGCAGCGGCTGGAGCCCGGCACGGTCGCCGAGGCCCTCGCCGGCTACGGCGCCCGCCCCTGGCAGATCGAACAGGTCACCGCGGCCCTGGTCACCGCCCTCGCCGCGACCGCCTGACCGAAGCGGGCCCGGGGCCCTCACTCCAGGGGAGTGAGGGCCCCGTCCGCGTCCCGGTAGTAGCTCCCCGAGGTCGCGCCGTCGACCTTGCCCTGCTTGAGCCAGTGCTCGGACATGGTGTGCACGTCGTTCGCCACCCGCTCCCAGGGTGCCTGGTGCCCCGCGCAGGCGATCCGGAACATCAGCTTCTTCGGCCCGGGGACGGCCTTGTACAGCTCGGGGACCGAGAAGTAGAGCAGGCCCAGGTCCGGCGTGGTGTTCACGATCGAGTCGTGCTCCCCGTACACGATGCACACGGGCACCGTCCCGCCGAGCGTCCCGTGCAGCGGCACGGTGGTGGAGTTCCAGCCCCACCAGTACGAGTTCCGGATGCGGTTCAGCCCCTGCGGGGGCCCCGCGGGTCCTCCCCAGCCGGCGCCGACCGGGTCGACGGCCATGATCGCCTTCCACACCTCGTCGACCATCCCGGGCTCGCGCTGATCGGGGCACTTCAGGTCGTTGCCCCACGACGCGTCGAGGCCGCCCTTCGTACCGACGGTCATCGGGAAGCCGAAGGCCGCCGCCGGGAGGGAGACGGGCAGCGGCACCGGCGCGCCGAAGTCGGTCCCGGGCGCGCTCGCCCTGCCGTTCGGCGGGAAGATCGGCGCCAGCAGGAAGAGGCTGCGGACCTTGCCGGGGTGCTGGATGGCGTACGGCCCGAACTGCTGGGCGGCCGCCGACCAGCCGATGAGGTCGACCTTGGAGGCGCCCGTCTCCCCGAGGATGAAGTCGACCACCCTGTCGACCTCGTCCCAGTCGCTCTGGGAGTTGTTGAGCTGGGAGGCGTAGGTCACCGGGCCCGTGTACGGGGTCGCGTTCGGGTGGGGCGAGAGGAGTGCCCGCTGCGCCACGGCGGGGCTGACGTTCCTGTGGTCGTCCATCTTCGGACGGGTGGACAGCCCGGAGCCCTGGAGCTCCATGACGAAGACGTCGAAGTCCTTCTTCGCCAGCTCCTCGGCCCAGCTGTACTTCTTGTACTGCAGGTCGAAGCCCGCCACGGCCGGGACGCTCCTTCCGTGCAGCATCAGGACGGGCCTGGGCGGACCGCCGTGCGTGCCGTTGCGCCTTCGCACGAAGAGCTTGACGAGGTCGCCGGCGTTCGCCGGGATCGTCGACTTGTGGTCCACGTAGTAGTCGGTGAGGACAGGTGCGGCCATCGCGGGGGTCCGTTCCGTCGGTCGGTTCCGGGCAGGTGCCCTGGACCGGGCCAGAATCCGCAAAGACGTGCGACCGGGGCCGCCGACGCGGCCGCCGGGCCGCGAGTGCGACCCCTTCGGGTAGCCCGGGGCGCTCCGATCGGCCGGGCGCACGACGGGGGCGTGAGGGGGCTCGGGGCGCGCGGGCCGGTGTGACCTTCGCCGCTGTTCGGGGAGGGGGTGTGCACATGGGTTACCCGCAAGTAGCATGGGCCGGGTGAGCGGGCGCTCAGCCACATCGGCCGGGCCGCCCCCGCGCAGCAGTGCACACCCGCACCTGGAGGAGAGCCAACGTGCCTCGTACCGTCAGGGACGTCGTCTTCGTCGACGGCGTCCGCACCCCGTTCGGCAAGGCGGGCCCGAAGGGCATCTACCACGAGACCCGCGCCGACGACCTCGTCGTGAAGGCGATCCGGGAGCTGCTGCGCCGCAACCCGGACCTGGACCCCAAGAAGATCGACGAGGTCGCCATCGCCGCGACCACGCAGATCGGCGACCAGGGCCTGACGCTGGGCCGCACGGCCGGCATCCTCGCGGGCCTCCCGCAGTCGGTCCCGGGATACTCCATCGACCGCATGTGCGCCGGCGCGCTGACCGCCGTGACCGCCGTCGCGGGCGGTGTGGCCTTCGGTGCCTACGACGTCGCCCTCGCCGGCGGTGTCGAGCACATGGGCCGCCACCCCATGGGCGAGGGCGTCGACCCGAACCCGCGCTTCGTCTCCGAGAAGCTGGTCGACGAGTCCGCCCTGTTCATGGGCATGACCGCCGAGAACCTGCACGACCGGTACCCGACGATCACCAAGCTCCGCGCCGACGAGTACGCCGTGCGCTCGCAGGAGAAGGCCGCCAAGGCGTACGCCGACGGCAAGATCCAGCAGGACCTGGTCCCGATCTCGGTGCGCAACACCAACGAGGCGGCCGGTGAGACGGGCTGGGGCCTGGTCACCACCGACGAGCCGATGCGCCCGGGCACCACCCTGGAGAACCTGGCCGGCCTGAAGACCCCGTTCCGTACGCACGGCCGGGTCACCGCGGGCAACGCCGCCGGTCTCAACGACGGTGCCACCGCCGCGATCATCGCGTCCGAGGACTTCGCCCGGGAGAACAACCTCCCGGTCAAGATGCGCCTGGTCTCGTACTCCTTCGCGGGTGTCGAGCCGGAGGTCATGGGCTACGGCCCGATCCCGGCCACCGAGAAGGCCCTCGCCCAGGCCGGCCTGTCCATCGAGGACATAGGCCTCTTCGAGATCAACGAGGCGTTCGCGGTCCAGGTCCTCGCGTTCCTGGAGCACTACGGCATCGCCGACGACGACGCCCGCGTCAACCAGTACGGCGGCGCGATCGCGTTCGGCCACCCGCTGGCCTCCTCCGGCGTCCGCCTGATGACGCAGCTGGCCCGCCAGTTCGAGGAGCAGCCGCACGTCCGCTACGGCCTGACCACCATGTGCGTCGGCTTCGGCATGGGTGCCACGGTCATCTGGGAGAACCCGAACTTCAACGCCGAGGGAGACTCCAAGTGAGCACCACCGCTGAGCTCCTGAAGGGCGCGGCCGAGCTGTTCCCGGACGAGGTCGTCACGTCCGCGCACGTCCGTCACCTGGACCTGCCGTTCGGCGCCGGGCGCTTCGCGCTCGTCACGCTGGACAACGGCTTCGACCACACCAAGCCGACCACCTTCGGCCCGCAGTCCCTCGCCAACCTGAACGCGGCGATCGACCAGGTCGAGCAGGAGGCCACCGCCGGCACCATCGTCGGCGCGGGCATCACCGGCAAGCCGTTCATCTTCGCGGTCGGCGCCGACCTCAAGGGCGTCGAGCTGCTGAAGAAGCACGACGAGGCGCTCGCCATCGGCAAGGGCGGCCACGACGTCTTCAAGCGCCTCGCGGCGCTGGCCGTCCCCACCTTCGCGTACTACAACGGCGCGGCGATGGGCGGCGGTGTCGAGGTCGGTCTGCACTGCACCTACCGCACCGTCTCCAAGGCCATCCCGGCCTTCTCGCTGCCCGAGGTCTTCCTCGGCCTGGTCCCGGGCTGGGGCGGCTGCGCCCTCCTGCCGAACCTGATCGGCGCGGAGCGCGCGGTCTCGGTCATCATCGAGAACTCGCTGAACCAGAACCGCCAGCTCAAGGGCAAGCAGGTCTTCGAGCTCGGGATCGCCGACGCGCTGTTCGAGGGTGCGGACTTCCTGGAGCAGTCGCTCCTGTGGACCGCGAACGTCCTGAACGGCACGACCGAGGTCGTCCGCGCCGAGATCGACCGCGGCGAGGGCTGGGACGCGGCCGTCGCCAAGGGCCGCGCCATCGCGGACTCCAAGGTGCACGGCGCCGCTCCGGCCGCCTACCGCGCGCTGGACATCATCGCCGCCGCCAAGTCCGGCGACCTCCAGGCCGGCTTCGACGCCGAGGACACGGCCCTGGCCGACCTCATCATGGGCGGCGAGCTGCGCTCGGGCATCTACGCCTTCAACCTGGTCCAGAAGCGCGCCAAGCGCCCGGCCGGTGCCCCGGACAAGTCACTGGCCCGTCCGGTCACCAAGGTCGGCGTCGTCGGCGCGGGCCTGATGGCCTCGCAGCTGGCGCTGCTCTTCCTGCGCCGCCTGGAGGTGCCGGTGGTCCTCACCGACATCGACCAGGAGCGCGTGGACAAGGGCGTGGGCTACGTCCACGCCGAGATCCAGAAGCTGCTCGGCAAGGGCCGCATCAACCAGGACAAGGCGAACCGCCTGACCGCCCTGGTGACCGGTGTGCTCGACAAGGCCGAGGGCTTCGCGGACGCGGACTTCATCATCGAGGCCGTGTTCGAGGAGATGTCCGTCAAGCAGAAGGTGTTCGCGGAGGTCGAGGCGGTCGCCCCGGCGCACGCGATCCTCGCCACCAACACCTCCTCGCTGTCGGTGTCGGAGATGGCCTCCAAGCTCCAGCACCCGGAGCGCGTGGTCGGCTTCCACTTCTTCAACCCGGTCGCGATCCTCCCGCTGCTGGAGATCGTCCGCGGTGAGCAGACCGACGACGCCTCGCTGGCCACGGCCTTCGGTGTCGCCAAGAAGCTGAAGAAGACCGCGGTGCTCACCAAGGACGCCCCGGCGTTCGTCGTGAACCGCATCCTGACCCGCTTCATGGGCGAGATCCAGAACGTCATCGACGAGGGCACCCCGGTCGTCACGGCGGAGAAGGCCATCGAGCCGCTCGGCCTGCCGATGTCCCCGCTGGTGCTGCTGGAGCTCGTGGGCCCGGCGATCGGTCTGCACGTCTCCGAGACCCTGAACCGCGCCTTCCCGGAGCGCTTCACCGTCTCCCCGAACCTGGCGGCCGTGGTCAAGGCCGGCAAGCGCGGCTTCTACGTCTACAACGCGGAGAACGGCTTCAAGCCGGAGCTCGACCCCGAGGTCGCCGCGCTCCTGGTCCAGGGCGACTCCGTCCTGACCGAGGAGCAGGTCCGCGACCGCGTCCTGGACGCGGTGGCGCAGGAGATCGGCCTGATGCTGGAGGAGGGTGTCGTGGCCGAGGCCCAGGACATCGACCTCTGCCTCATCACGGGTGCCGGCTGGCCCTTCCACCTGGGCGGCATCACGCCGTACCTGGACCGTGAGGGCGTCTCGGAGCGGGTGAACGGCAAGAAGTTCCTCGCCCCGGGTGTCGCCAGCGTCCCGGCGTAACCCACGGCGCTACGCGCAACGGCCCGTCCGCACCCGGTGCGGACGGGCCGTTCGCGTGCCCGGGGCCGTTCCCGGTGTCCCGGGAGCGGCCCCGGGGCCGTCAGCGGCGGCCGAGGCGGCCGCTCTTGACCAGCCGCTGGGCCGCGGGCGACGCGGGGTTGATGCTCAGCGCCCGCTGTCCCGCCCGGCGGCGCAGGTCGTCGCCGGGCTTGCCGAGCTTGGCCGCGGTCTCCGCGATCCTCAGCCAGACCAGCGCGCGCCCGCTGTCCTCGGAGATCTCCACGGCCCGCTCGATCCGCCGCTTGGCCTGGTCGGTCTCCTTGCGGCGGATGTGGGCCTGGGCCATGCCGATGAGCAGGTCGAGGTTCTCGTGCTCGGCGAGCAGCCGCGCGCCCACCTCCAGGACGCCCCGGTCGTCCTTGGCCTCCACGAGGGAGGCGAACCCGCCGAGGGTGATGTCGGTGAAGGGCACGTCGTCGGGCCCGGTGGGCTCTCCGGTGGCGCGCAGGGTCCAGCCCTTGCCCCGGCGCCACTTCCAGGTGCGCGGGCCGGGCAGGTCCAGCCGGGTCCGGGTGCGCTCGTTGAAGTGCATGGAGAGCTCGGGGCGGCCCTCCCACTGGTCGACGGCGGCGGCGACGTACGCCTCGGCGACCGGGCGCAGGAAGGCGTACCGCTTGGGCTGCATGCAGTAGC
Source organism: Streptomyces sp. NPDC004667 (assembly GCF_040609475.1). Classification (NCBI taxonomy): domain Bacteria; kingdom Bacillati; phylum Actinomycetota; class Actinomycetes; order Kitasatosporales; family Streptomycetaceae; genus Streptomyces; species Streptomyces sp. NPDC004667. Next base: position 22,949 of record NZ_JBEXKC010000001.1, read on the forward strand.
CGACGGCCTGGACGTACGGGGTGACCTCGGTGCGGATGTGCTCGACGTCCAGCACCCGGTCGGCCGCGGCGCCGGTGGGCGCGTCCAGGTCGGGGAGCAGGGCGTGGGTGAGGGTGGCGGGGATGCGGTTGCTGTTGGCGTAGGGGCGCATCCGCCGGATCACCTCCAGGGCGCCGATCTGGGCGACGGGGATCCCGTACAGGGCGCGGGCGGTGAACAGGCCGGTGGAGAAGCAGCCGATGACCTGGCGGGGGCGCAGGTACTCGAAGACCGTCTCGGCCAGTACCGGGACGTCCAGGACGAGGAAGGGCACGCCCGACTCGCGGGCCGCCTCGCCGAGGGTGTCGGCGAGGCTGGAGGGGGCGCTGGGGTGCGGTTTGAAGACGATGGCGCCGTGGCCGAGGGCGAGGGCGTGCCGGAACATGCGCAGGTGCAGTTCCTCCTCTTCCTCCTCGGTGAGGATGCCGAGCGGGGAGAGGTACTGGCCGAGGAGGAGGGCGCTGTCCGGGCCGAGCCGCGCCAGCGGGGGCGGGATCACCCGGTCGAGGATCGGCGCGCACTCGCGGGTGACCTCGGCGATCAGCTTGAGGACGGCGCCGGTGTGCACGGGCTGCGAGGGGATCCCGTACTCGGTGAGGAGCATGGGCAGCAGGGTGGGGACGAGGTCCAGGTAGAGGACCTGCGCGATCCGGCCGTGGAGGGAGCGGGGCAGGTCGTTGCGGGTCGGGCCGTAGCTCATGACCCCGTCGGCGTAGACGGCGAGGGTGGCGTCCGAGAAGATCTTGCAGAGGGTCTGGGCGGGTTTGACCTGGATGGATTCGACCACGAGTTCCAGGGGGCCCGGCCGGATGCCGATCTTCTCCGCCATGACCGTGCGCCACAGCGGGGCGTCCTCGTCCCGGGGGGACCACAGTGCGGGGTGGAAGGGGTAGATGAGGTCGTTCCAGTAGACGACCCGGTGGAAGCGCGCGAGCACGGCGGCGGCGCCGGGCATCCGGTGCAGCGGGGTGGCGACCTCGGGGATGTCGACGTTGTTGCACACGAGCAGGATGCGCTCGCGGTCGTCCTGGCCGAGCTGGCCCGCTTCGATGGCGGCGGCCACCGTCATGGCGCCGTAGAGGGTGGAGGCGGCGAATATCCGGGTCATCGGGCGGCGGCGCCCTGGTGCCGGGACATCAGTGCCCTGAGCTTGTTCACGCGTGCGGAGTCCATTCCTGACAGCGTCCCCTCCAGGACGTCCTGGGGGAGGTCCCGGAGGATCTGCGCGCTGCGTTCCAGCAGCAGGCCCCGGATGAGTTCCTCGTACGACTCGGCGCGGTCCATGTGAATCACGATGAGTGCGCAGAGAGTTCGCATCGCCTTGAACGACAGTTCATATCCGCGCGGGTGCCGGTCGAGCTCGTCGAAAATCAGCCGGAAGGCGGGAAGGAAGTCGAGCTGCCGTTCGTCCGGCACCTTGGTGAGTGAAGTGGACACATCACGGCGGTAGAAGATGCCGTGGAGGTCGACGACTCCGAAGGAGCGGGTCCGCAGGTGCAGCTTGTAGAACCACGGGCGGTCCTCGGCGGTGCGCAGGCTCTCGTCGAAGAAGAGCGCGTCGACCTCCCGGAGGCGCTCGCGGTCGTAGATGCCGGCCCAGGACTGCGGGTAGTCCATGAAGGTCGAGGCGTCCACGGGGCCGATGTAATCCGCGGGATTCAACGGAAGGGCCCTGGGGGCGAGCGGCGCCATGACTATCTTGCGTTTCCTGCCATAGACCCGGACATGGCCGGTGCGCAGGAAATCGACCCCGGACTCGCCCATCCAGCCGACGAGTTGCGCGAGATATCCGGGGGCGTACCAGTCATCCCCGTCGAGGAAGGTGAAGAAACGCCCGCGCGCCGCCGAGAGGCCGATGTTCCGGGTGGCCGAGATCCCCAGGTTGTACTGATTGCGGATCAGTACGGCACCGGGGACCCGAGGCACCATTTCCCGGAGGATCTCTGATGTCCCGTCAACGGACCCGTCGTCCACGACGATGAACTCGAAATCCTCCCTGGCATTCAGCGCCAAGGACTTGAGTGCCGTCCGACAGTAGTCCCGCACGTCACACATGGCAACGATTACCGAAAGGGTCACCATCGAAAGTACTCACCTCATTCCCATTTCTTTCACACACCCCCGTGAGGCGACCGGGACCGGCCGGCCGTACGCCCCCTCCAGCCTACGGTCAAGTAACGCGCCGCCATCATGACAGAACCACTCGAAGCCCCCGTACAATCACCCCGGTGTGACGTACAACTCCCCTGCCGGTCGAGGCCTTTTCGTGACACGTAAGGATCGGATCAGCAGGTAAGGTCTAACGGGCCGCGCGGCAACCCGCCGGCAAGTGCCCAGCCGCGGTCGTGTCGACGGCAGTTGGACACCACCCACCGACCCGGGAATCACCAGTGCGCATCCACGTGCTCGCAGACTCCGACACCCGCTGGAAATGGGGTGCGGGGCTGGCGGTGGGCCTGGCTCCCGGCAGCGAGGTGCACGCGCACATGCTGCGCGGCAGGAGCACTCCGACGGCGCGGCAGCTGGCCGAGGTCGGCATCACCCCCGCCTCCATCACCGAGTCCACGCTCCCCGAGTTCGCGGCGGCCCCGGAACTGGACGCGGCGGACCTCGTCATCCTGGGTACGGTCGGCGGCTCGACCCACGCCGCCCTGCACGCGCTGGCCGCCCGGTTCCGCGGCGCCGCCCGCCGGCCGGTCCTCATGACCGGATACGTCGGCGTCGTCTACGAGAAAATGGCCGACGGTCTGCTGCTGCGCGCCGGAGCCGATATCGTCCTCGCCAACAGCCCTTTCGACCGGCGCCGGTTCGGCGAGGTCTACGAACCCCTCGGAATTCCGGGCTCCTGCATCGTCCAGACCGCCCTCCCCTTCCTCGACCAAAGGCCCTACGACCCGAACCGGACGCACGCCCGGCACCCTTATACGGTGTGCTTCGCCGTGCAGCCCTCGGTGCCCGCCGACCGCAATGGACGCCTCTACATGCTGCGCCGGGCGATATCCCACGCGCGGCTGCGCCCCGGACGCGACGTCCTCGTGAAACTCCGCAGCAAGCCGGGCGAGGCCACCACCCACGTCGAAGCACACCACTACCAGGTCCTCGCGGAGCAGCTGGAAGAACCACTGCCCCGCAACCTGCATTTCGTATACGGCAACATGTCGGAAACCCTGGACCGTACCGACCTGTTGGTGACGGTCAGTTCCACGGCCGCCCTCGAATCGATGCACCGCGGCATGCCCACCGCGATCCTGAGTGATCTGGGAGTGCGGGAAATACACGGGAACCACTATTTCGCCGGTTCCGGCTGCGTCACCGACTGGTCCGCGATAGACGAGGGCGCCGCCCCGCTCGCGTACGAGTCCTGGACCGTCGACCAGGGAATCCGCGCCGTGGACCCGTTCGGGGAACTGCGGGCGCGGATCGGGGAATTGCTCGACCGTCCGCTGCCCCCGATATCCCCCTACTACACGGCCGACAGCGCCCCCGATTACGTCGGCGCGCTGCTGCGCCGCCGGGGTCTGAACCCGGACGGCTCCCCCGGAGCGGGCGCCGCGGCCCGCTCCGCCGGGCCGATGCGGCGCACCTCGCGCCGCGTCCTGAAGGTCGCCTACCAGTTCGGCGTCCAGCGCGTGGCACCGAAGATCCAGCAGTGGGGCGGCGTGTGAGCGCCCCGCGCCCCGAACAGCACCCCGAGCAGCACCCGAAACGCACCCCGAACCGGCCCCCGGAGGCAACCCCGTGAACGTCACCGCCGTCATCCCCGCCCGGGGCGGCTCCAAGGGCATTCCCGGGAAGAACGTCGCCGAGGTCGGCGGGGTCCCCCTCGTCGCCCGCGCCGTGCGCGCCTGCCTCGGCGCGGCCCACGTGACCCGGGTCGCGGTGTCCACCGACGACGCGGCGATCGCCGCCGCGGCCCGCGCCGCCGGCGCGGAGGTGGTCGACCGGCCCGCCGAGCTGGGCTCCGACGAGGCCTCCAGCGAGTCGGCGCTGCTGCACGCGCTGGACCGGCTGGAGGAAGCGCACGGGGATCGCGTGGACGTCCTGGTCTTCGTCCAGTGCACCAGCCCCTTCGTCACCGCGGAGGAGGTGGACGAGACGGTCCTCGCGGTGGTGCGCGACGGCGCCGACTCCGCGTTCACCGCCGTCCCCTTCCACGGCTTCCTGTGGACCGCCTCGCCCGGCGCCGGGCCCGGCCACCGCGCGCACGGCGTCAACCACGACAGCGCCGTCCGCCAGCGCCGCCAGGACCGTACGCCCGAGTACCTGGAGTCGGGGGCCGTCTACGCGATGCGCGCCGACGGCTTCCGCCGCCACGGCCACCGCTTCTTCGGCCGGACCCAGCTCGTCCCCACCGCCCCGGAACGGGCCGTGGAGATCGACGAGCCCGGCGACCTCGACCGGGCCCGCGCGCTCGCGCCCCTCCTCGACCCGCAGCAGACCCCGGCGGCCCCGTCGTCGCCGGTCCCCTCGCAGTACCTCGGAAAGGAACTCTGAACAGTGGTGCACAGCAACCGGATCCGCCGGATCGGGAACAAGGAGGTCGGCACGGGCCGGCCCACCTATGTGATCGGCGAGATCGGGATCAACCACAACGGTGAGCTCGCCAACGCCCTGGCGCTCATCGACGCGGCCGCCGACGCGGGCTGTGACGCGGTGAAGTTCCAGAAGCGCACGCCCGAGATATGCACCCCGCGCGACCAGTGGGACATCGAGCGCGACACCCCCTGGGGCCGGATGACGTACATCGACTACCGCCACCGCGTGGAGTTCGGCGAGGACGAGTACCGCGCCGTGGACGAGCACTGCCGCGAGCGCGGCATCGCCTGGTTCGCCTCCCCCTGGGACACCGAGGCCGTCACCTTCCTGGAGAAGTTCGACGTCCCCGCCCACAAGGTGGCCTCCGCCTCGCTGACGGACGACGAGCTGCTGCTCGCCCTGCGCGCCACCGGCAAGACGGTCATCCTGTCCACCGGCATGTCCACTCCGCAGCAGATCCGGCACGCGGTCGAGGTGCTCGGCAGCGAGAACATCGTCCTGCTGCACGCCACCTCCACCTACCCGGCCAAGGCCGAGGAGCTGAACCTGCGGGTCATCAACAGCCTGGAGGCGGCCTACCCGAACGTACCCGTCGGCTACTCCGGCCACGAGACCGGACTGCAGACCACGGTGGCCGCCGTCGCCATGGGCGCCTGCGCCGTCGAGCGGCACATCACCCTCGACCGCGCCATGTGGGGCTCCGACCAGGCCGCCTCCGTGGAACCCGGCGGCCTCGCCCGCCTCGTGCGCGACATCCGCACCATCGAGACCGCACTCGGCGACGGCGTCAAGAAGGTCTACGCCTCCGAGCTCGGCCCCATGAAGAAGCTCCGCCGCGTCCAGAGCCCCCTCCCCGCCGAGGGCGTGACGACCTCGGCATGAGCGACACCCTCGCCCTGGTGGAGAGCCCGGCTCAACTACTGAACGTCCTGGAGTGGGCCCACGTCCACCCGGGCGAGGCAGCGTCCCTCACCGTCGCCGTCCTCCAGCCGACGGACCCGCGCTCGCGCGCGCAGGTCCGCCGGCTGTGCCGGTTCGCCTCCCAGGCCAAGGTGGTCTGGCGGCGCTACGAGGTCCGCGCGGGCTACCTGGAACGGGCGGGCGAACTGATGCGCCTGGGCCGGGCGGTGGCGGCAGCCGAGCGGCTGGTCATCGGAGACCTGTTCTCCCGCACCATCCAGCTCCTGCTGCCCCGCTCCAAGGCCCGCGAGGTCGTCGTCGTGGACGACGGCACCGCCACCACCGAACTGGTCAGCCTGCTGACGTACGGGCAGCAGCTGAGCCGATGGCACCAGGGCGACCTCAAGCCCTCCGCCGCCAAGGGCGGCCCCGTCAACCGCTGGCTGGCCCGCGACGGGCTGGAGCGCGCCGTCTTCTTCACCTGCATGCCCGTGTCCGCTCCCCCGGGCACCGAGGTGCGCCCGAACGACTACGCCTGGAGCCGGGAGACCTTCGGCCCCGTCCGGGTGCGCGCCGGAGCCGACCTGGCGGGCAGCTCCCTCGTGGAGACCGGGGTCGTCGACCAGGACCTGTACGTCGACGCCGTCGGCTGGATCGCCCGCTCCCGCTCGGCCGGCCGCTATCTGGCGCACCGCCGGGAGAGCCCACGGAAGCTGGAGCGGATCGCGGCGGCCACGGGCCTGGAGATCGTCCACCCCGAACTGCCGCTGGAACTGACCGCGCTGACCGAGCCCATCGGGCAGTCCGTGCTGACCTTCGCGTCCACCGTCGCGTACACCCTCCCGATCGTGCTGGGGAGTTCGCCGGTACGGGTGGAGCTGTGCGAGATGGACGACGCCTGGATCACCCCCGACACGGCGGAGCGCTCGGTGGACTTCCTGCGGCGGATCTCCGCGCTGGCGGTGGACCGGCACGGCCTGGCCCGGATCCCGCCGCAGCCGCGCGACCGGGCGAGGACGCCCTCGTAACGGCGTCAGAACCGCTGCCAGCGGCCCAGGGAGAGCGACGAGCCGTCCTTCTGACGGTTGACCAGCAGCTCGCCGCAGGCGCTGATCGAGGCGATGACGACCAGGCCGTACGCGTCGACGGCGAGGGCCGGGGACTCCAGGCACTCCTCGCCGATCTCGGTCCACCACAGTCCGGCGGCCTCGTGCTCCGTGGGGTACGCGGCGAGGGCGGTGCGGCCGCCGGCGGTGCGGTGGGCCAGCACCGTGCAGTCGTAGCCGTCGACCACCGCGCGGGCGGCGGCGACGCTCCCGTAGCCCGGTCCGCCGCCGAGGGCCAGCACCCCGGCGCCCTCGCGGTAGCCGAACACCCCGCTGCCGTCGGCCGCGTGCCAGAAGTGGGTGACCCGGCCCGGGGAGGTCTCCAGCACGCAGAGCGAGCCGTCCTGGGCCAGGCAGGGAACGTCCTCCCCCTTCACCAGCGGACCGCCGGGCGCGCTCTGGGCCCACAGCGAGATGCCCTTCTCACCCGGGGCGGCGAACCGGACGCGGCCCTCGGCGGTCGAGGCGGCGCAGGCCCCCTCGAAGGTCTTGCTGCCGCGCAGGTCGTCCCACGCTCCCCAGCCGCCCTTCTTGTCCTGGCGCCGTACGTGGACCCCGCGCCCGGCGTTGCGCACGAACACGTGCGGTGCGCCCTGGGCGTCCACGGCGAGGGCCGGCGGGCCGCCGCGGTGGGACATGTCGGGCTTGCGGTAGAGGGTGCCCAGCGATTCCCAGGGGCCCATCGGACGGCCGCTCTGGTACTGCACCGCGTGGTGGTAGGTGACGGTGTCCACCTCCCCGGTCCGCCGCCTGCGCCGGCCCACGAAGTGGGCGTAGCCGTCGGGGCCCTGGCCCACGGCGAGGTCGGTCAGCTCCTCTGCGGGGAAGGGTTCGGGGCCGCTCCAGCCGGGGCCGCCGGGGGCGCGCTCGGTCCAGCGCAGCAGTCCGTCCTCGGTGCGCGCGTAGGCGGTGAGCCGTCCGTCCTTGCCGGCGAGGAGCCAGCGGCCGCGCAGGGGGCCCAGTGCGACGGTGTTCCAGTCACGCGCGGGGGCCGGTGCGGGTGGTCCGGCGGGGCGGCGGGTGGATGTGGGCGAATTGCGCCTGGATCGCGTCGCCATGGACCGCCAGCAACCCTTCCCCTTCACCATTCGAACGGAATCAGGATACCCCGGGGGTCCTCTGGCGTGATCCTGCGTTTATGTTGTTGCCCGCGAGATTCCCCCCGCATCCCGTTCGGAAGGCCGGTCCCGGGCATGACCTCAGACACCACCGCCACGACGACCCCGACCGAGGGCGACGCGTCCGGCGGACCCGCCCCGCGCCCGGCCCGTTCGCGCGGCAGCCGGATCCGGCGCGGGCTGGCCTGGACGGCGGCCGTCCTGGTCCTCGGCGGGGCCGGATCGGGATGGTGGCTCTACAGCCACCTCAACGGGAACATCGCGAGCGTCGACCTGGACAAGGCGATCGGCACCGACAACCGGCCGGCCAAGGTCGTCGAGAACGCGCAGAACATCCTGGTCCTGGGCTCCGATTCGCGTGCCGGGGCCAACGGGGAGCTCGACCACGGCGACGTCAGCGGAGCCCGTTCGGACACCGCGATGGTGGTGCACATACCCGAGGGCCGCGCGAGGGCCACCGCGGTGAGCATCCCGCGCGACACCCTCATCTCCCGGCCCGAATGCAAGGACAAGGACGGCAGAAACGTTCCTGCGGCGAACCGGGTGATGTTCAACTCCGTCTACTCGGTGGCCGGTCCGGCCTGCGTGGTCAAGACGGTGGAGCAGCTGTCCGGGATCCGCGTGGACCACTTCGTCGAGGTGGACTTCGCCGGGTTCAAGGGCCTGGTGGACGCGCTCGGCGGGGTCACCGTCACCCTGGACAAGCCGATGAGCGGGGCCAAGGGCGGGCTCAAGCTCGACGCGGGCACGCACCGGCTGAACGGCACCGACTCGCTCAAGTTCGTCCGTACCCGCTACGGCTACGGGGACGGCAGCGACCTCGGGCGCATAGGACTCCAGCAGCAGTTCATGCTCGCGATGCTGTCCGAGATCAAGAAGCAGGACGCGCTCGGCAACCCGGCCCGGCTCTACAAGCTGGCCGACGCCGGCACCAAGTCGCTGACCACCGACTCCGATCTGGCCTCGCTCACCGCGCTGTCCGACTTCGCGCGGAGCATGAAGGGCGTGGACCCGTCCACCATGGAGACCATCATGCTGCCGGTGGACTACGACAAGGTGGACCGCAACCGCGTGATCGTGGCGGAGCCGCAGGCGGGCCTGTTGTGGGAGGCCCTGCGCACCGACCAGAAGATCCCGGCGGAGGCGAAGAAGTCCCCGGCCAAGGGCTGACGGGCCGCGTACGCGGAGCCGGCCGTACGGGTGTCCCGTACGGCCGGCTCCCGTCGTCGCACCGCTAGAACTCCGCGTCGGCGCCGACCTTGCCGAGGCGGCTGTGCGAGCGTCCGTAGAGGAAGTAGACGACGACGCCGATCGCCATCCAGACGACGAAGCGGATCCAGGTCTCGGCCGGCAGGTTGAGCATCAGCCAGAGCGAGGCCGCGATCGACAGGATCGGGATCAACGGCACCCAGGGGGTGCGGAAGGCCCGGTGCAGGTCGGGGCGGGTCTTGCGCAGGATGATCACGCCGAGGGCGACGAGCACGAAGGCGAACAGGGTGCCGATGTTCACCAGTTCCGCGAGCTTCTCCAGGCTGGTGAAGCCCGCGACGATGGCGATGATCCCGCCGAGCAGGATGGTCGCCCGGTACGGGGTCCGGTACTTGGGGTGGGTGACGGAGAAGACGCGCGGCAGCAGTCCGTCACGGCTCATCGCGAAGAACACGCGGGTCTGCCCGAGCAGCAGGATCATGCACACGGTGATCAGGCCGACCGCCGCACCGAGACTGATGGCACCGGAGAAGAAGGGCTGGTTCACCGACTTGAAGGCTTCGGCCAGTGGCGCCGTCGCCGACATCTCCGAGTACTTCTGCATACCGGTGACCACCAGCGTCACCGCGACGTAGAGCACGGTGCAGACCAGCAGCGAGCCGAGGATGCCGCGGGGCATGTCCCGCTGGGGGTTCTTGGTCTCCTCGGCGGCGGTGGCCACGACGTCGAAGCCGATGAAGGCGAAGAAGATGAGGGAGGCCGCGGTGAAGATGCCCATGACGCCGAAATTGGTCGGCGCGTAGCCGAAGAGCAGCTGGACCAGTGGCGTGTGCAGACCGCTGCCCGCCTCCTGCGGCTGGGCCGGAGGGATGAACGGCGAGTAGTTGTCGGCCTTGATGAAGAACAGGCCCGCGACGATGACCAGCAGGACCACGAAGACCTTGATGGCGACCACGACCGCGGTGATCCGCGCCGAGAGCTTCGTCCCGACGACCAGGATCACGGTCAGCACCAGGACCAGCAGGAAGGCCAGCAGGTCGAAGCTTCCGCCCGCGTCCGGCCCCTCCAGTGCCCTGGGCAGGTCCCAGCCGAGGTTGGTGTGCATGAGGTGGCGCACGTACCCGGACCAGCCGACCGCCACGACGGCGGTGCCGAGTGCGAACTCCAGCACCAGGTCCCAGCCGATGATCCAGGCGGGCAGCTCACCGATCGAGGCGTAGGAGAAGGTGTACGCCGAACCGGCCACCGGCACGGTGGAGGCGAACTCGGCGTAGCAGAGCGCTGCGAGAGCGCAGACGATGCCCGCCGCGACGAAGGCGAGGGCAGTGGCGGGTCCGGCATTGTTGCGTGCTGCGATGCCCGTGAGCACGAAGATGCCGGTGCCGATGATGACGCCCACACCGAAGACCGTCAGGTCCCAGGCGGAGAGCGACTTGCGGAGCGCGTGTTCCGGCTCCTCCGTGTCGCGGATGGACTGCTCCACCGTCTTGGTGCGGAAGACGCTGTTCAGATCCTTGCTCACCGACGCACCTCCGAAAGGTGACGACGCACGAACGGGCCGGGAGGCCCACCCCTTCAAGGGTGATCTCCCGGCCCGTGACGTGCAACCGCGCGGCGATCTAGTCGACGGTGGCGGCGGGCTCGCTGTCGAAGCGCCCGTCCAGCTTCGCCACCAGTCCGGTGACCTGGCGGGCGATGTCCGGAGCGGTCAGGCCGATCTCGGCCATGATCTCCTTGCGCAGCGCGTGGTCGAGGAAGCGCTGCGGGATGCCGAAGTCGCGCAGCGGCACGTCCACGCCCGCGTCGCGCAGGGCCTGCGCGACGGCGGCGCCGACGCCGCCGGTACGGCCGTTGTCCTCGACGGTGACGACCACCCGGTGGCGCTCGGCGAGCGGGGCCATGGCCTCGTCCACCGGCTTCACCCAGCGGGGGTCGACCACGGTCGTCGAGATGCCCTGCTTGTCGAGCAGGTCGGCGATCTCCAGGCACATCGGGGCGAGGGCGCCGACCGAGACGAGGAGTACGTCCGGCCGGGTGACCTCGGCGCCGGGGGCGCGCAGCACGTCCATGCCGCCGATCCGGCCGACGGCCGGGACGGCCGGTCCGACGACGCCCTTGGAGTAGCGCACGACGGTGGGGGCGTCCTTGACCTCGACGGCCTCGCGCAGCTGCGCGCGCAGCTGCTCGGCGTCGCGCGGGGCGGCCAGCCGCAGGCCCGGGACGACCTGGAGGATGGACATGTCCCACATGCCGTTGTGGGAGGCGCCGTCGTCACCGGTGACGCCGGCCCGGTCCAGGACGAAGGTGACCCCGCACTTGTGCAGGGCGACGTCCATCAGGACCTGGTCGAAGGCGCGGTTGAGGAAGGTCGCGTAGACGGCGAAGACCGGGTGGACGCCGCCGCTGGCCAGGCCGGCCGCGGACGTGGCGCCGTGCTGTTCGGCGATGCCCACGTCGTAGATGCGGTTCGGGAAGGCCTCGGCGAACTTGTGGAGTCCGACCGGGTGGAGCATGGCGGCGGTGATGCCGACGATGTCCTCGCGCTCGTGGCCGAGCTTGACCATCTCGTCGGCGAAGACGGAGGTCCAGCTGGCCGCGGCCGTCTTCACGGGCAGGCCGGTGTCCGGGTGGATCACGCCGACCGCGTGGAAACGATCCGCCTCGTGCTCCAGGGCCGGGGTGTAGCCCCGGCCCTTCTGGGTGAGGCAGTGCACGATGACCGGGCCGCTGAAGCGCTTGGCGCGCGTCAGGGCGGACTCCAGGGCCTCGATGTCGTGGCCGTCGATGGGGCCGATGTACTTCAGGCCGAGGTCCTCGAACATGCCCTGCGGGGCGATGAAGTCCTTGAGGCCCTTCTTGGCGCCGTGCAGGGTCTCGTACAGCGGCTTCCCGACGACCGGGGTGCGCTCCAGGAGGTCCTTGCCGCGGGCCAGGAAGCGCTCGTAGCCGTCCGTGGTGCGCAGGGTCGCGAGGTGGTTCGCGAGGCCGCCGATGGTGGGGCCGTACGAACGCTCGTTGTCGTTGACGACGATGACCAGCGGGCGGTCCTTGGCGGCGGCGATGTTGTTCAGCGCCTCCCAGGCCATGCCGCCCGTCAGCGCGCCGTCGCCGATGACGGCGGCGACGTGGTGGTCCTCGCGGCCGAGCACCTCGTTGGCCTTGGCGAAGCCGTCGGCCCAGCCCAGCACCGTGGAGGCGTGCGAGTTCTCGATCACGTCGTGCTCGGACTCGGCGCGGGAGGGGTAGCCGGACAGGCCGCCCTTGCTGCGCAGGTCGGAGAAGTCCTGGCGGCCCGTGAGCAGCTTGTGGACGTAGGCCTGGTGGCCGGTGTCGAAGAGGACCTTGTCCTTGGGCGATTCGAAGACCCGGTGCAGGGCGATCGTCAGTTCGACCACGCCGAGGTTGGGGCCGAGGTGCCCGCCGGTCTTGGAGACGGCGTCGACGAGGAAGGACCTGATCTCGGCCGCGAGCTGGTTGAGCTCCTCCTGGCCGAGCCGGTCCAGATCGCGCGGTCCCTTGATGCGGGTCAGCAGCACCCGTGCCTCCTTGCAGTTGCTTGCCGGGCTGTCGAGTCTAATGTTCCGCCCGCGAGGGCGGTCATCGGGCGGTACCGCAAGGGTCACGCCTTTGTCATACCTGTACACCTCATCTGGGAATCACACCTCCCAAACGGGCGTATATCCGCACAGTCGTGCGTATCGATCTACGCACAGGTGCCCGGTACCACACGAAGTGGCACCGGGCACTGTGACGGGTCTTACCGTCCCGCGTGGCCCCGGGGGGCCCGCGGTCAGGCGCGTCCTGCGGTCTTCTGGGTCTTGCGCGTCACCGAGTCGATGACGACCGTCGCCAGCAGTACGGCGCCGGTGATCATGTACTGGATGGGCGTCGCGATCCCCTCCAGGGCCAGACCGTACTGGATGGAGGTGATGACCATGACGCCGAGGAGGGCGTTCCAGGTCCGGCCCCGGCCGCCGAAGAGGCTGGTGCCGCCGATGACGGCCGCCGCGATGACGTTCATCAGCAGGTCACCGGCACCGGCGCTCTGGTTGGCCGCCGCGATCTTGGAGGCCCAGAAGAGCCCGCCGACGGCGGCGAAGGTGCCGGCGATGGAGAACACCGCGATGCGGATTCCGGCCACGTTGATGCCCGCGCGGCGGGAGGCCTCGACGCTGCCGCCGAGGGCGAAGACGTTGCGACCGAAGGTGGTGCGGCGCAGCAGGAAGTCCGTGCCGACCAGCGCCACCACGAAGAGCACCACCGCGAGCGGCAGGCCCTTGTACTGGTTGAACACGACGGCGGGCCCGAAGGTGAAGAGCGCGAGCACGCCGGTGCGCAGCAGGATCTCGGTCAGCGGCCGCGAGGGGACCCCGGCGGCCTCCCGTCGGCGGTTGTCGAAGAAGGCGGCCAGGAAGTACCCCGCCACGGCGAGCGCCGCCAGGCCGTAGCCGGCCGCCACGTCCGAGAAGTAGTACGTGGTCAGCTGGCCGACGACGCCGTCGGGGTCGAGGTTGATGGTGCCGTTGCTGCCGAGGATCTGCAGCATGGCGCCCGACCAGAACAGCAGGCCGGACAGGGTGACCGCGAAGGCCGGGGCGCCGATCTTGGCGAAGAAGAAGCCGTGGACGGCGCCGATGAGGGCGCCGCCGGCGACGGCGGCGAGGATCGCGAGCCATTCGTTCACGCCGTGGGTGACGGCGAGGACGGCGACGATCGCGCCCGAGACACCGCTGACGGAGCCGACGGAGAGGTCGATCTCGCCGAGCAGCAGCACGAAGATGATGCCGACGGCCATCATGCCGGTGGCGACCATCGTGATCGCGATGTTGGTGAGGTTCTCCGGGGAGAGGAAGTTCGAGTTCAGGCTCTGGAAGATGCTCCAGATGACGATCAGGCCGAGGACGACCGGGAGGGAGCCCAGGTCGCCGGCCTTCAGCTTGCGCCCGAACTCGTTGAGGTAGCCGCTCAGGCCCTGCTCGCGCACGAGCAGGCGGGGGTCCACGGCGGGAATGGCGTCCGCCGCCGCTGCCGGGTTGACCGGGTCGACGTGCTGCTGCGTCCCCTTGTCGAGGGGATCGGCGGCAGGCTGGTGGGTGCTCACTTGCGGGCCTCCCCGGTACGGGCCGCCCGGCGGGTCACGGCGTTGTCCGTGGCCCCGGTGATGGCGGAGATGATCTCTTCCTGCGAGGTGTCGGCGACGTTGAAGACACCGTTGTTGCGGCCCAGTCGCAGCACCGCCACCTTGTCGGCGACGGCCTTCACATCGGCCATGTTGTGGCTGATGAGGATGACGGCGTGGCCGCGCTCGCGCAGCCGCTCCACCAGGTCGAGGACCTGTGCGGTCTGCTCGACGCCGAGGGCGGCGGTGGGCTCGTCGAGGATGACGAGCTTGGGCTCGCCGAGCATCGAACGGGCGATCGCCACGGTCTGGCGCTGGCCGCCCGAGAGCGAGGCGATGGGGATCCGGACACTGGGGATCCGGATGGACAGGGTGGTCAGGAGCTCGCGGGCGCGGCGCTCCATCTCCACCTCGTCGAGGATGCCGAAGCGCTTGAGCTCACGGCCGAGGAAGAGGTTGCCGACGACGTCGATGTTGTCGCACAGCGCGAGGTCCTGGTAGACCGTCGCGATGCCCAGGTTCTGGGCGTCGTGGGGCTTGCCGATGGAGACCGGGCGGCCCTCCCACTCGATGACGCCGTCATCGATGGGGTGCACGCCGGCGATCGTCTTGACCAGCGTGGACTTGCCGGCGCCGTTGTCGCCGACCAGGGCGACCACCTCACCGGAGTGGATTTCGAGTTCTACGTCGGTCAGGGCCTGTACGGCACCGAACCGCTTCGAAACCCCTCGCAACGCCAGCACGGGCGCAGCGGACACATGAACCATCTCCTTCGCCGCCTGACCGGCGGGGATGTCGTGCAAAAGAGCAGGAGCGGGGCGGATGGGGGACACGGCAAGAAGGTGAATCGTTTCTGCCCGGCGCCCCGCGGGTGGCGGGATGAAGGCGCGGGGCGCCGGGCAGGCGCGGGGCGTCTCGCGGGAGGAGACGTTTCTTCACGGGGGCGTCCGCTCGCGGGGCCCCGGAGGGCCACCTCGGGGCCCCTCGGGGGGCCCGGCGGACGGTCCTACTTCAGGCCGAGGGTGGCGCAGGCGGCCGCGTACTTGTCGGTGCAGATCTCTTCGACCGTGTAGACGCCGTCCTTGACGACGGTGTCCTTGATGTTGGTCTTGGTGAGCGAGACGACCGGGATCAGCACGGACGGCACGGCCTTGGTGGTCGGGCTGTCGATGTTGTTGTTGATGATCCCGTCGATCTTCTCGCCCTTGGCGAGGGCGACGGCCATCTCGGCGGCGGCCGAGGCCTCCGGGGCGTACGGCTTGTAGACGCTCATGAACTGCTCGCCCGCCACGATGCGCTGCACACCGGCGAGTTCGGCGTCCTGGCCGGTGACCGGGGGCAGCGGGGAGAGCCCGGCGGCCTTGAGGGCGGTGATGATGCCGCCGGCCATGCCGTCGTTGGCGGAGTAGACGCCGATCACCTTGTCCTTGCCGAGAGCCGAGAGCGCTCCCGCCATGTTGGTGTTGGCGTTCTCCGGCTTCCACTCCTTGGTGTCGTACTCCTTGCCGATGGTCACCTTGCCGTCGAGGACGGAGTGCGCGCCCTTCTTGAACAGCGCGGCGTTCGGGTCGGTGACGGAGCCGTTCATCATGACGATCTGGCCGTCCTTGGCCTTGTCGCCCAGGGCCTCCAGGAGCGCCTTGCCCTGGACCTTGCCGACCTCTTCGTTGTCGAAGGAGGTGTAGGCGTCGATCGGGCCCTCGGCCAGGCGGTCGTAGGCGACGACCGGGATGCCGGCGTCCTTGGCCTTCTTGACCGCTCCGGCTATGGCCTTGGCGTCGACCGCGTCGACGATCAGGACGTTCACCTTGTTGGTGATCATCGTGTCGACCTGGGAGTTCTGCGTGGTCGCGTCCTGCTTGGCGTTGGCGTAGACGACCTCGGCCTTGCCGCCGGTCAGGTCCGCGACCTTCTTCTCGATCAGCGGCTTGTCGAACTTCTCGTAGCGCGCGGTCTGGTTCTCCGGCAGGAGCAGACCGACCTTGATCGCGTCACCGGCGGCGGCACCCGTGGGCTTCTTCTCCCCGCCCGCTTCCTTGGCACTGCCACAGGCGGCCAACGAGACGGCCATGGCGCCGGCGACTACGGCTACGGCGGCTCTGCGCGTACGCGTGTTCATTGGTTGAACCTCCCTGACGAGGCCGCAACACCGCGGCCGAGGTGGGTGTGAGTCAACCCCGGCCGCGAGTTTGCCGTCAAGGAGTGAATCCTTAACGAGATGACAACGGTGCCATCCGTTATCTAACTGAAGACATGACCGCGGGGGCGCGCATTCCGACCCCGTTTTCTGCCAAAAGCGTCGAATCGCCCATCTCGCTGAGTACGAGGGCCAGTGCGCCCAGCACTTCCGCACGGCCGCCCAGCGAGCCCGTCAGCACCGACAACTGCCGGGCCGCGCTGGGGATCGCGTACCTGCCCACGGACTCGCGGATCGGGGCCAGCACGAGCTCGCCCGCCTCGGCCAGCGAGCCCCCCAGCACCACCCTGCTCGGGTTCAGGAGGTTGCAGAGGCTGGCCACCCCGCTGCCCACGTGCCGGCCGACGTCGCTGATGACCCGGCGGCAGCCCGGGTCCCCCTCGCGGGCCAGCTCGACCACCCGCTCCATCGTCAACTCCGGGCCGTGGCTGCCCTGGAGCAGGGGCAGCACGTAGCGGGCGGCGGCGAAGGTCTCCAGGCAGCCGCGGTTGCCGCAGCGGCAGACCGGACCGGACTCGTCCAGGGTGATGTGCCCGATCTCCCCGGCGGTGCCGCCCGGCCCCCGGTAGATCTGCCCGTTGATCACCAGGCCCGCGCCCACCCCGCTGGCCACCTTGATGTACGCCAGGTCCTTGACCCCCCGGCCGCTCCCCCACACGAGTTCGCCGAGCGCCCCGAGGTTCGCGTCGTTGTCCACGTAGACGGGCACGCCGAGGCGCTGCGAGAGTTCCCGGCGCGGGTTGATCCCGGCCCAGCCCGGCAGGATCGCGGTCGACCCCAGGGTGCCGGACTCCACGTCGATGGGACCGGGGACGCCGAGCCCGACGCCGATGACCTTGTCCCGGCCCACGCCCACGCCCTCGATCAGCCGGCCGACCAGCGCCTCCGCCCGGTCGAACCCGTCCACCCAGGAGGCGTCCACGTCCAGCGGCTCGGTCTCCTCGGCCAGGACCTGGTGCGCGAGGTTGCCGACGGCCACCCGCAGGTGGGTGTGGCCGAAGTCCACGCCGATCACGATGCCCGCGTCCCCGCTGAGCGAGACGCTGCGGGCCCGGCGGCCACCGGCCGAGGTGTCCGTGACCTCGACGGTCCCGGCCTCTTTGAGCTCACGGACGATGTTGGAGACCGTGGCCGCCGACAGTCCGGTGGTGCGGGCGATCTCCGCCTGGGTCAGCGAACCCGCGAGGCGCACGGCCCGCACGACGCGTTCGAGGTTCGCGCGATGCAGCGAGGACTGCGATCCGGGAGTCTGCACGACTCATCCACTCCTGCCCTTAAGCGACGGCCAGCCGTCGCCCCCCGGCCGGTCGTCGCGGCTGCGCGCTCCGAGACCCCGGCGTCTCTCCAACTTGTGAACCTTAAGTCGAGCCTTTGGGTATCCAGACGTCAAGAGGCTCACGCAGCACGAATCGGACACCGATGGCCAAAAGGAGGAACAGGGGCCTCCTGGATCGTGCTACGGTCGCTGAGGCGCCGGTCCTCTGCGGCCTTTCCGGCCGGACCTGGCGCCCTGTGATGACGGCGCTACGCAAGGAGGTGTTCGGGATGAGTCCCGATCGAAGTCTTTGCAGCGCTCGTGTCCGCTGACCCGTTGATCAGCTGACCTCCACCTGAACGCGCACGGCGGTACTCCGCCGTCTGCGTGCATCCTTTCACTTCTTCCGCATGCCCTGCACCTCGTGACGGGCTGCGTCACCCATGCCCTGCGGCGCGCCCGCGGCCTTCCGCGCCCCCGTGCGCCGCACCACGACCACTCCACGTGACCGACCGGCTCCGCGCCGCCCGGACAGCGTGGAGGGAGGTATTCGTCATGACCATGCTCACCCCTCGCTCCCCCACGAAGCTCGCCCCGCCGGGCCGCTCCCGCCGCGAGCGCAAGGCCGCCGAGCTCGAAGCCGCGACCCGCCTCGTCGGCGAGCGGCTCGCCGGCGTCAGCTCCCGCCCCGTCGTCCGGGTCCTCCAGGACGCGGACACCTCGTACAACGGCCTCACCCACGCCGAGGCGGCGCTGCGCCTGGAGCGGCACGGCGCCAACACCGTCGCCCACGAGCGCGCCCCGCACTGGTCCGCCCAGCTCGCGAAGGCGTTCTGGAACCCCTTCATCGGCGTACTGGTCTTCCTGGCCGCCGTCATGTTCTGGCAGGACCCCGCGGACCCCGGCGTCATCATCCTCTCCGTGATGGTGGGGCTCAGCGGACTGCTGCGCTTCTGGCAGGAGTACCGCTCGGGCCGGGCCGCCGAGGCGCTGAAGAAGCTCGTCACCACCACCTGCGCGGTGCAGCGCCGGGCCGGCACCGGCTCGGGCCCCACCACCTTCGAGGTACCCATGGGCCAGGTGGTCCCGGGTGACCTGGTCAAACTGGCCGCCGGCGACCTGATCCCGGCCGACCTGCGGATCCTCACCTCGAAGGACCTGATGGTCTCCCAGGCGGCGCTCTCCGGCGAGTCGCTGCCGGTGGCCAAGGCCGACACCCGCGCCGAGGACCTCGGCCAGCACGCCACCACCGACCCGGTCGAGGCCGACAACCTCTGCCTGATGGGCACCTCCGTCACCTCCGGCACCGCGACCGGGGTGGTCGTCGCCACCGGCGCCGACACCTACTTCGGCTCGATGGCGGGCTCGCTGGTCGGCGAGCGCCCGCAGACCAACTTCGACAACGGCGTGCGCCGGGTCAGCTTCCTGCTGATCCGGTTCATGCTGGTGATGGTCCCCGTCGTCTTCATGATCAACGGCTTCACCAAGGGCGACTGGAACGAGGCCTTCCTCTTCGGTATCGCCGTCGCGGTGGGCCTGACCCCCGAGATGCTGCCGATGGTGGTCTCCGCCAACCTGGCGCGCGGCGCGGTCGCCATGTCCAAGCGCAAGGTCGTCGTCAAGCGGCTCAACGCGATCCAGAACCTGGGCGCGATGGACGTCCTGTGCACCGACAAGACCGGCACCCTCACCGAGGACCGGATCGTCCTGGACCGCTACCTGGACGTCCACGGCAACGAGGATGACGAGGTCCTGGAGTACGGCTACCTCAACGCCCACTTCCAGACCGGCCTGAGGAACCTGATGGACCGGGCGGTCATCAACCGCGTGGACGAGGCCGAGGAGGTTGTCGTCGACGCACGGTTCTCGATGGTCGACGAGATCCCCTTCGACTTCGCCCGGCGCCGGATGTCCGTGGTCCTCAACCGCAACAGCGCGCTCGGCGCGGGCGGCCGCCCCGAGCACGTGATGATCACCAAGGGTGCGGTCGAGGAGGTCCTCGACCTGTGCACCCACATGAGGGACCGCGGCCGCAAGGTCGAACTGTCCGAGCAGCTGCGGTGGCACGTCACCCGGATCGCCGAGGACAACAACCGGCGGGGCCTGCGGGTCCTGGCCGTCGCCACCCGCACGGTCGCCGCCCCGCGCGACACCTACTCCGTCGCCGACGAGGACGGCCTGACCCTGATCGGCTTCCTCGCCTTCCTCGACCCGCCGAAGGCCTCCGCGGCCGCGGCCCTGCGCGGCCTGGCCGACAAGGGCATCGCCGTCAAGGTGGTCACCGGCGACAACGAGCTGGTGGCGGCCCGGGTCTGCGCCGACGTCGGCATCGAGGTGGGCCACGTGGTCGCGGGCGCCGAGCTGGACGGCCTCGACGAGGAGGAGCTGCGCGCGCTGGCCGCCCGTACGACGGTCTTCGCCAAGGTCAACCCCGTCCAGAAGGCCCGTATCGTGCGGGCCCTGCAGGCCGAGGGGCACACCGTCGGCTTCCTCGGGGACGGGATCAACGACGCGGCGGCGCTGCGCGACGCCGACGTCGGCATCTCGGTCGACACCGCCGTCGACATCGCCAAGGAGTCGGCGGACATCATCCTGCTGGAGAAGGACCTGACCGTCCTGGAGCAGGGTGTCGTCCAGGGCCGGACCACCTTCGGCAACACCATCAAGTACATCAAGATGACGGCCTCGTCGAACTTCGGCAACGTCTTCTCGGTACTGGTGGCCAGCGCCTTCATCCCCTTCCAGCCGATGCTCGCGATCATGCTGCTGGTGCAGAACCTGGTCTACGACATCGCCCAGCTGGCCACCCCGTGGGACCGGATGGACGAGGAGTACCTGCGCAAGCCCCGGAACTGGGACGCCAAGGGCATCTTCCGTTTCATGGTGACCATCGGGCCCATCAGCTCGATCTTCGACATCGCCATGTTCGTGATCATGTGGAACGTCTTCTCCGCCAACAGCGAGGCCGCCCAGTCGCTCTTCCAGTCCGGCTGGTTCATCGAGGGCCTGCTCTCGCAGACCCTGGTCGTCCACATGATCCGCACCCGCAAGATCCCCTTCCTCCAGTCGCGCGCCTCCTGGCCGGTGATGGTGATGACCGTCCTCGCGGTGCTGACCGGGCTCTGGCTGCCCTTCTCCCCGCTGGCTCCCTCGCTGGGCTTCGTGGCCCTGCCGGCGAGCTACTTCCCCTGGCTGATCGTCGTGCTCCTCGCCTACTGCACGCTCACCCAGCTGGTGAAGACCTGGTACATCCGCACCTTCAAGACCTGGCTGTAGGAAGGGGGACGGGCCGATGACCCTGCTCACGGAGTGGGAGATGGCGGGCCACCTGGCGGCCGCGCTCGGATTCGGGGCGGTCATCGGCCTGGAACGGCAGTGGCGGGCCCGGTTGGCGGGCCTGCGCACCAACGCCCTGGTGGCGGGCGGAGCCGCACTGTTCGTGCTGCTCTCGCAGTACGGGTTCCTCAGCACGGTCTCCGAGGTGAACTACGACGGCTCGCGGGTCGCCGCCCAGATCGTCTCCGGGATCGGCTTCCTGGGCGCCGGAGTGATCATGCGGGACGGGCTGAGCGTCCGGGGCCTGAACACGGCCGCCACCCTGTGGTGCTCGGCGGCCGTGGGCTGCCTGGCCGGGGTGGGCCTGTTCGTGCTGGCCGCCTGCGGCACGGCGGGCGTGGTGGGGGCGAACCTCCTGCTGCGCCCGCTGGGCCGGCGGCTCGACCGGGAGCCGCGCGGCGGGGCCGAGGTCGCCGTCGACTACCACTTCGAGGCGGTCTGCCTGGAGGCGGAGGAGGCCCACATCCGTCACCGGCTGGTCGACGCGCTCGGCCGGCCCGGCTACCTGCTGCGGGAGATCCGCAGCCAGGACGGCCCGGTGGCGGGGCGGGTGACGGTGTCGGCGCTGCTGACCGCCGAGGGCGAGGGGTGCCGGGCGCTGGAGGAAGCGGTCAGCAACCTCTCGCTCGACCCCTCGGTCTCGGCGGTCAGCTGGTCGGTGGTACCCGATCCCGCACTCTGACGGGGGCTACTTGAGCGTGGCGGAGGTCAATCCGGCCTGGATCTGGCGCTGGAAGGACAGGTAGACCACCACCATCGGGATGATCGCGATGGTCACGCCGGCGAACAGCACCGGCAGGTCCGTCTCGTACCCCATCTGCTGCTGGAGCTGGATCAGACCCTGGGTGAGCAGGTAGCGCTCGGGGTCCGAACCGCTCTGGGGCTGCATCAGCACGGAGGGCAGGATGTACTGGTTCCACTGCCCCAGGACATTGAATATCCCGACGCTGATCAGGCCGGGCTTGGCCATCGGCAGCATCACCTGGAAGAAGATCCGGGTGTCGGAGGCCCCGTCGATCACCGCCGCCTCGTGCACCGCCGTCGGCAGGGTGCGGAAGAAGGAGTGCATGAAGAAGACCGTGAACGGCATCGAGTAGGCGACGTACACCAGGATCAGCCCCTGGTAGCTGTTGAGCATGTCGAGCCGCTTGACCATGAAGAACAGCGGTACGAGCGCCAGGAAGACGGGGAACATCGCCCCGCTGACGAAGAAGTAGTAGATGAGGCGGTTCCCCCGGAAGGGGTACCGGGCCAGCACGTACGCGGCCATCGAGCCGAACAGCATCGTCAACGGGACCGAGAACACCATCACGATCACCGTGTGGGCGAAGTAGTCGCCGATGCCCTTGTCCCAGGCACGGGCGAAGGCGTCGAAGTGCCAGTTGGAGGGCCAGCTGAGGGCCGATCCGCCGATCTGGGCGTCGGTCTTGAAGGAGCCGAGCATCAGCCAGAACAGCGGCAGGACGATCAGTATCGCCCAGACGGCCAGGAAGCCGTGGGAGAAGACGTTGAGCGCCGTGCCGTCGGAGCGGCGGTTCCCGCCCTCCCCGGTGCGGCGGCCGTTGCCGCCGGAACGCTCCGCCGCGGCCTCGCCGGGCGCCTTGATCACTGTGGTCATCGTGTCTCCCGCTCAGAACTCGATGCGCTCGCGGCGGGTGGCGCGCAGCGTGACAAGGGAAAGGATCATGGTGAGGACCAGCATGACCACGCCCATGGCGCAGGCGTATCCGCTCTTGCCGAAGTAGAGGAAGTTGCGCATCAGCACGGTCGCCATGACCTCGCTGTGGTGGTCCGGTCCCCCGCCGAACCCGCCGGAGGTCATGGTCGACACCAGGACGAACATGTCCATCGCGGCGATGCCCAGGTAGACCGCCGAGGTCTGTACGGAGTCCCAGAGCAGGGGCAGCGTGACCTTGACGAAGGTCTGGGCCCGGCCGGCGCCGTCGAGCAGGGCGGCCTCGTAGATGTCCTTGGGCACGGACTGCATGGCCGCGGAGAAGAGCACCAGGTAGAAGCCGACGCCGTGCCAGACGACCACGAGCAGCAGGCACCAGAGCACCAGGTTCGGCTCGTTGAGCCATTCGACCGGGTGCGCCGGATCGACCAGCCCGAGCCTGATGAGGAAGCCGTTGAGCAGGCCGCCCGCGTCGCTGCGGTACACGGCGCCGAAGAGCACCGCGAGGATGGCGAGGGAGAGGACCTGCGGGAAGAAGTAGACGATCTTGTAGAAGGCGGAGCCCCGGACGCCCCGGACACCGCCCGCCCCGCTGCGCCCTCCCGCGTTCACCATGAAGGCGAAGAAGAGGGCGAGCAGGATGGTCAGCGCCGGGACGAACACCAGGAGCAGCAGGTTGTGCCACAGGGCGCCGAGGAAGACCTCGTCCTTCATCAGGGCCGTGTAGTTGTCCAGACCGACGAAGCCGAACGTCGGCGACTGGCCGGACCAGTTGGTGAAGGAGTAGCCGAACGTCTGGATGTACGGCCAGATGACGAAGGTCAGGTACAGCGCGAGGGGCAGGACGAGGAAACCGGCGATGAAGCCGACCCGCCGTCCGCTCGTGGCTACTTGGCTCATGGGTGTCCGTCCCTGGGACGCGGTGTCAGCTGCGGTGGTTGTTCTTGGCGCTCGGGTCCTTGGCGGCTTTGTCCACCGCGGCCTGGGCCCGCTTGATCCACTCCTTCGGCTGGATGCGCTTGGCCATCAGCTCGTTGGACGCGTCCTGGATCTCGGTGTCCATCGCGCTGTACCAGTCGGGGTACAGGAAGTTGAAGGTGTTGTCCCCGGCCGCCTTGAGCGCCGTCACCGCCGACTGGGTGCCCGGCCGCAGCTTGACGTTCGGGTCCACGCCGTCCTTGACCACGGTGAGCGAGTTGGCCTGCTGGGCGAAGAGCGTGGACCACTCGCGGGAGAGCATCGAACGGACGAACTCCAGGCCGCCGGCCTTGTTGGCGGCCTTCTCCGGAACGATGAAGGGCTCGCCCGCACCCGCCCGGATGGCCTCGAAGGGCAGCTTGCTGTCGGCCAGCAGCGGCACCGGCAGGAACTGCATGTCGAAGTCGGGGGGCGTCTGCTTGAGCTGCTCGTTCTCCAGCCAGGAGCCCGAGGGGATGAAGGCCGCCTTGTACTGGTTCCAGGCGGTCTGCGACTCCGTATGGGTGAGGCCGTTGGTGCCCGGCATCAGCAGTTCCTTCTCGACCACCTCGTACACGGCCTCGACCGCGGCGAGGGCGGCGGCGCTGCCCTCGAAGGCGTTCGGCTCCAGGTTGTCGATGGCCTTCATGGCCTCCAGACCGCCCTTCTTGGCGATCAGGTCCATGATGACGACGTTGATGTAGTACGGGTACTTGCCCTGGTGGGCGAGGCCGCCGAGGCCGGCGTCCTTGGCCTTCTTGCAGACGTCGAGGAACTCGTCCCAGGTCTTGGGCGCCGTCCAGCCCTTGTCCTTGAAGAGCTTGCCGGAGTACCAGAAGCCGAACACGGTGTACACGTAGTTGAGCGCGACGAACTTGCCGCCCTGCATCCCCTGCTCGACGGTGCCCGCGATCAGCGTGTCCCGGACCTTCTTGGAGGGGTCGTCGAGCGAGGGGGCGTCGAGCACCGGGGCCAGGTCGGCGAGCTGGCCGGCCTTGGCGAGGACGTCCAGCTTGATCTTCTGTGCGCCGGAGTTGTCGACGACGTCCGGGGGGTTGCCGCCGTTGAAGCGCGTCTGCAGCTTTCCGGTGATCTCCTGGGTGCCCAGGTGTTCGCTGGTGGTGCCCCACTTCTTGTCGAAGGCGGCCTCCCAGGCCTTCGCGTAGTCGTCGCCGAAACCGCCCTTGAAGACGACGACGTCGAGCTTGCCGCCCTTGGCGACGCCGAAGGGGTTCTCCTTGGTCACCGGAGCCTTGTCCGGACCCTTCGTGGAGCCGTCCCCACCGCCGGAGGCGCAGGCGGACAGGAAGCTCATCGTCGGTACCGTGATCAGTCCGAGTGCCGCGGAGCGCTTGATCAGATCGCGACGGCCGAGGCCCTCACCAGTGGATCCCATGCTCATGTCCTCGCCTTCGTCAGAAGTGTGAAGGAGGCCGGAAAACACGGCCGTTGCCGTGCATGCGGACGCACCGCAGGTCCCCGCCCGTCCCCCGGTCCGGAGCCGCTCGTGCCGCGGTGGGCCGGACGCGCACAGGTATAGTCCACTTCCGTTCATGTGAGCAAGATCATGCACACGGTTGTCCGTCAGCTTTTCCGAGTTGAGACCTCCCCGAAACCTGGCTTCCGGCCAAATAAGCGAAAGGGCCGTACCCCCTCGTCGGGGATACGGCCCTTCGGTGCCGCCGGAATCAGCGGCCGCGGGTTCAGCCGCGGATGAGGTTCCGCAGGACGTACTGCATGATGCCGCCGTTGCGGTAGTAGTCGGCCTCACCCGGCGTGTCGATGCGGACGACCGCGTCGAACTCCACACCGGTGTCGGTGGTGACCTTGACCGTGCGCGGGGTGGTGCCGGCGTTCAGCTCCTCCACACCGGTGAAGGAGAAGGTCTCCTCGCCGGTGAGGCCCAGGGAGGCCGCGGTGGCGCCCTCGGGGAACTGCAGGGGCAGGACGCCCATGCCGATCAGGTTCGAGCGGTGGATGCGCTCGTAGGACTCGGCGATGACGGCCTTGACGCCGAGCAGCGCGGTGCCCTTGGCGGCCCAGTCGCGGGACGAGCCCGAGCCGTACTCCTTGCCCGCCAGGATGACCAGCGGGATGCCGGCGGCCTGGTAGTTCTGGGAGGCGTCGTAGATGAAGGAGACCGGCGCGCCCTCGACGGTGAAGTCGCGGGTGAAGCCGCCCTCGGTGCCCGGCGCGATCTGGTTGCGCAGGCGGATGTTGGCGAAGGTACCGCGGATCATGACCTCGTGGTTGCCGCGGCGGGAACCGTACGAGTTGAAGTCGCGGCGCTCGACGCCGTGCTCCGTGAGGTACTTGCCGGCCGGGGTGTCGGCCTTGATCGCACCGGCCGGGGAGATGTGGTCGGTGGTGACCGAGTCGCCCAGCTTCGCCAGCACGCGCGCGCCGGCGATGTCGGAGACCGGGGTGGTCTCCATCGTCATGCCCTCGAAGTAAGGGGGCTTGCGGACGTAGGTGGACTGCGGGTCCCACTCGAAGGTGTTGCCGGTCGGGATCGACAGCGCCTGCCACTGGGCGTCGCCCGCGAAGACGTCCTGGTAGGACTTGCTGAACATGTCCTCGCCGATGGCGTTCGCCACGACGTCGTTGACCTCGGCCTCGGACGGCCAGATGTCCTGGAGGAAGACCGGCTTGCCCTCGGTGTCGGTGCCGATGGCGTCCTTGGTGATGTCCACCTTCATGGAGCCCGCGATGGCGTACGCGACGACCAGCGGCGGGGAGGCCAGGTAGTTCATCTTGACGTCGGGGTTGATGCGGCCCTCGAAGTTGCGGTTGCCCGAGAGGACCGAGGTGACCGCGAGGTCGTGCTCGTTGATCGCCTTCGAGATCTCCTCGTCCAGCGGACCGGAGTTGCCGATGCAGGTGGTGCAGCCGTACCCGACGAGGTTGAAGCCCATCTTGTCGAGGTACGGGGTCAGGCCGGCCTTGTCGAAGTAGTCGGTGACGACCTTCGAGCCCGGGGCCAGGGTGGTCTTGACCCACGGCTTGCGGGACAGGCCCTTCTCGACCGCCTTCTTGGCCACGAGCGCCGCGGCGACCATGACGTAGGGGTTCGAGGTGTTGGTGCAGGACGTGATCGCGGCGACGGTGACGGCGCCGTGGTCGATCTCGAAGGAGGTGCCGTCGGCCAGGGTGACCTGGGTCGGACGGGTCGGCACGCCGTTGAGGGCGGCCGGGGCGTCGGACGCCGGGAAGGACTCCTTGCCGGCCTCCTCGTCGTCGGAGACGTAGTTGCGCACGTCGACGGCGAACTGCTCGGCGGCGTTGGCGAGGACGATGCGGTCCTGCGGGCGCTTCGGGCCGGCGATGGAGGGGACGACCGTGGAGAGGTCGAGCTCCAGCTTCTCGGAGAAGTCCGGCTCGGCGGCCGGGTCCAGCCACAGGCCCTGCTCCTTGGCGTACGCCTCGACGAGCGCGACCTGCTGCGCGTCGCGGCCGGTCAGGCGCAGGTACTTCAGGGTCTCGCCGTCGATCGGGAAGATCGCGGCGGTGGAGCCGAACTCCGGCGACATGTTGCCGATGGTGGCGCGGTTCGCCAGGGAGGTGGCGGCGACGCCCTCACCGTAGAACTCGACGAACTTGCCGACGACGCCGTGCTTGCGCAGCATCTCGGTGATGGTCAGCACGAGGTCGGTCGCGGTGGTGCCGGTCGGCAGCTCGCCGGTCAGCTTGAAGCCCACGACGCGCGGGATCAGCATGGAGACCGGCTGGCCGAGCATCGCGGCCTCGGCCTCGATGCCGCCGACGCCCCAGCCCAGCACGCCCAGGCCGTTGACCATGGTGGTGTGCGAGTCGGTGCCGACGAGGGTGTCGGGGTACGCCTGGCCGCCCCGAACCATGACCGTGCGGGCCAGGTGCTCGATGTTGACCTGGTGGACGATGCCGGTGCCCGGCGGGACGACCTTGAAGTCGTCGAAGGCGGTCTGGCCCCAGCGCAGGAACTGGTAGCGCTCCTTGTTGCGGCCGTACTCCAGCTCGACGTTCTGCGCGAAGGCGTCCTTCGTACCGAACTTGTCGGCGATGACCGAGTGGTCGATGACCATCTCGGCGGGCGAGAGCGGGTTGATCTTCGCCGGGTCGCCGCCGAGCTCCTTCACGGCCTCGCGCATGGTGGCGAGGTCCACGACGCAGGGGACGCCGGTGAAGTCCTGCATGATCACGCGGGCCGGCGTGAACTGGATCTCCTCGCTGGGCTGGGCCTGCGAGTCCCAGTTCCCGAGCGACCGGATGTGGTCGGCGGTGATGTTCGCGCCGTCCTCGGTGCGGAGCAGGTTCTCCAGAAGGACCTTCAGGCTGTAGGGAAGGCGGGCGGCGCCTTCGACCTTGTCCAGCCGGAAGATCTCGTACGACTCGTCGCCCACCTGCAGCGTGCTGCGGGCGTCGAAGCTGTTCGCCGACACGACAGTCTCCTTCATGCATGATTTCGCGCGTATTACCGCAATCCTGCCGCGAGGCACTCTGGCCAATCCGCTAAGGTAAGGCTAAGTTAGGTAACCCTTACCGGCGGGACGGCTGCGGTACGTCTTGGGCAGATATCTCGATGTCGAGATAACTCTAGTACATGAGAGGGGCCCGGGACGAGGCACGCACCCTCAGCCCCGCCGGGACCGTCAGTCGGCCAGGCGATTCCGCCTGTCCGGATTCGATCAACTTGACCAGGGACGAAACCGCCGATTCAGCGATCCGCTCCGGATCGAAGGTGACGGTGGTCACGGAGGGTTCGTTCTCGGCGTACCCCGGATCCTCGCTGGCGCACACCAGCAGCAGCCCGCCCTCCGCCGGGCCTCCACCGGGAATCCGGATGCCGTGGCGCGCGGCGGCGGCCAGCACCTGCCGACCCCCCGGGTCGTACACGCAGTAGATGGCGTCGGGCCGGTCCGGCCCGGCGAACGCGGAGTCGAAGGCGTGCCCGGCGGCGTCATTGGGGTCGAAGGCGACGACGAGCGGGACCCGCCCCCGCTCGGCGCACCAGTGCTCATAGGCCGAGGTGACGGCCCCGGTGTAGAACTCCCGGCCGTAGCCCGCGTGCAGCGCGATCCGCCGGGCGCCGGAGGCCGCGAGGTGGTCCAGCACCTCGCGGGTGGTGGCGGTGTGGTCGTTGTCCACCCACACGTCCCCCGGGCGGGGATCGCAGGGGGGCCCGTCGAAGACCACCGGCAGGCCGCGCGCCCGCAGTGCCCGCAGCACCGGATCGTCGGCCGGGCTGTCGAGCAGCAGCAGCCCGTCGACCGCCAGGGTGTGCCACAGCGGCTCGGCGCCCCGGTCGGCGGGGAACGTGGTCAGGGCGTATCCGTGGGCGTGCGCGGCCGAGGTGGCGGCGATGAGCAGCCGGGAGAAGTAGGCGATCCGGGCGAAGTCCCAGGCGAACCCCGCGTACGTGGTCACCGCGATGCCGATGCTGCGGCCGTGCGGGCCGCGCCGGGCCCCGTACCCGAGGGCCCCCGCCACCTCGCGCACCCGGCGGCGGGTGGACTCGCCGAGACGGCCGGTGCCGTTGAGCGCGTGCGAGACGGTCGCGGTGGAGACCTCGGCGGCGCGGGCGATGTCGGCGAGGGTCGGACCGGGAACGGGCGCGGGTGCGGGCATCGGGGAGGACGCGGGGCCCGGAAAGGGGATGGGCACGCGGCCATCGTACGGATTTCGTCGCCCGGGACGGGTTCTGGTTAAGCCCTTAATCAAACAGCGTCCTGGCCACACCAACGTTTGGAGTGTGCATGCTGTCTTCTCCCGCGCCCCGCTCTCCGCAGTCCCCGCGCCCTCCCTCGTCCGCGCCGTCCCCCCTGTCCCGTCGGGGGCTGCTCGCCGCCGCCGGGGCCGCCGGCGCGGCGGGGCTGCTGGGCGCGGGGCCCGCCGCGGCCGCGTCCGCCGCTCCTTCCGGCGGGCGGGGCTCGGCCGCCCTGGTGGTCCGCAACGCCTCGGTGTTCACCGGGACCGCTCGCCGGGGGCCCGTACAGGCCGTCGCGGTCGGACGGGACGGAAGGATCCTGGCCACCGGGACCGATGCCGCGCTGCGGCGGTACGTGGGCCGCGACACCGAGGTGGTCGACGCCCGCGGCAACACCGTGATGAGCGGCATCCACGACGGCCACGTCCACCCGCTCGCAGCCGGGGAACGCTCGCTGTCCCCCTCGCTGGACGGCGCGGAGACCACCCGGGAGCAGCTCCTGGAGATCCTGACCGGCTTCCTCGCCGACACCGGCGGCCCCGCGGCCGAGCCCGACGGCTGGCTGGTGGTGGAGGACTGGAACCCGGTCGGGCTGCTGCCCGCCGGCACCGATCCGCACCACTCGGTGCTGGACGCCCTCCCGACGCGCCGGCCGATCGCCCTCGTCGGCGGCGACGGGCACAACCTGTGGGCCAATCAGCGGGCCCTGGACATCGCCGGGATCACGGCGGCCACGCCCGACCCGGTCGGCGGCAAGGTGGTCAAGGGGGCCGACGGGAAGCCCACCGGCGTGCTCAAGGACGACGCGCAGGCGCTGGTGAAGCGGCTGATACCGGAACACACCCGGGCAGAACTGACCGCGGCCTGCGCGAAGGTACTGGAGCTGGCGGCCGCGTCCGGGGTCACGACGATGATGGACGCCCTGGTGGGACGGCACGAGCTGGAGCTCTACCGGGCGCTCTCGGCGGCGGGCGCACTGCCGCAGCGGATCGTGCCCGCGATCCGGCTCTCGGCGGAGCAGGCCAAGGACCCGGCGGGCTCGCTGGCGTACGCGCGCGGCCTGCGGCGGGAGTTCGAGGGCGTGCCGGGGCTCCGGTTCGGGATGATCAAGGTCTTCCTGGACGGGGTCATCGAGTACCCGGCGCAGACGGCCGCCCTGCTGGACCCGTACCTCGACGGGCACGGGAAGCCGACCACGAACCGGGGCGAGCTCTACACCTCGGCGGCGGACTACGGCCGGCTCAGCGCCGCCTTCAACCGGGCGGGCTGGCAGATGCACGCCCACGGACTCGGAGACCGGGCGGTACGCGCCGCTTTGGACGGATACGCGTACGCCCGTCAGGTGACGGGACACCGGGACGCCCGCAACGCGGTGGCCCACCTGCAGATCGTGAACCCGGCGGACCTGCGGCGCTTCGCGCAACTGGGCGTCGCGGCGTGCCTGCAGCTCCAGTGGGCGACGAGGGACATCTGGACGCAGGAGGCACTGCTCCCCTACATCGGGCCCGAGCGGCACCGGTGGATGTACCCGGCACGCAGCCTGGAGAAGGCGGGCGCGCGGCTCACCGGCGGCTCCGACTGGCCCGTGGACGCCCTCCAGGCGTGGAACCAGCTGCGGACGGCGATCGACCGGCAGGGCGCCTCGGGGGCGGGCGAGCTGTACCGGGACCTGGAGGGGCTGAGCCGGGACTCGGCGCTGCGCATGCACACGTCGGGAACGGCGTGGCAGCTGCGCCAGGAGGAGCTGACCGGCACCGTCGAGGAGGGCAAGGCCGCGGACCTGGTGGTACTGGACCGGGACGTGACGCGCTGTCCGGTGGCCGACATCAGCGGGACGGGCGTACGGATGACCCTGGTCGGAGGCCGTGTGGTGCACGACGCCGACTCGCAGGCGGGGCGGGCGGCTTCGGCGCGCGCGGCCCGCGCCGCGGCGGCGGCGGCGCGGCCGGACGCGTACGCGACGGTCCACGGGGGCGGCAGGGGCCGGCACCACTCCTGCGGGCACTGAGGCGCGGACGGAGCCGGCCGGCGCGGGACCGATGACCCGTCCGGCCGACTCCGCGCGCACGGCGCGCGTTCCGGCCCCACCATGGGAGTCGGGCGGAAGCTGACGGTGGGTTACACCCGTCCGCCACACCCGGCGCGAGCCGAATCTCATATCTGAGATACGGTGCACCCATGGCAGACGACTACCTCGTACGCATCGGCAAGCTCATCCGTGACGCCCGGCAGCACCGCGGCTGGACGCAGAGTCAGCTCGCCGACGCACTCGGCACCAGCCAGAGCGCCGTGAACCGCATCGAACGCGGCAACCAGAACATCAGCCTTGAGATGATCGCCCGCATCGGGGAAGCCCTCGACAGCGAGATCGTCTCTCTGGGCTACGCCGGACCGATGCACCTGCGCGTCGTGGGCGGCCGCCGCCTGTCCGGTGCCATCGACGTCAAGACGAGCAAGAACGCGTGCGTCGCCCTGCTGTGCGCCTCGCTCCTCAACAAGGGCCGTACGGTGCTGCGCCGGGTGGCACGCATCGAGGAGGTCTACCGCCTCCTCGAAGTCCTGAACTCCATCGGCGTCCGCACCCGCTGGATCAACGAGGGCGTGGACCTGGAGATCGTCCCGCCGGCCCGTCTCGACATGGACGCCATGGACGCGGACGCGGCCCGCCGCACCCGCAGCATCATCATGTTCCTGGGCCCGCTGCTGCACCGGATGGACCACTTCCGCCTGCCGTACGCCGGCGGCTGCGACCTCGGCACCCGCACCATCGAGCCGCACATGATCGCCCTGCGCCGCTTCGGCCTGGACATCACCGCGACCGAGGGCATCTACCACGCGCAGGTCGAGGCCGGGGTCTCCCCCGACCGCCCGATCGTGCTGACCGAGCGCGGGGACACGGTCACCGAGAACGCCCTGCTGGCCGCGGCCCGCCACGACGGCGTCTCGGTCATCCGCAACGCCTCCTCCAACTACATGGTCCAGGACCTCTGCTTCTTCCTGGAGGCGCTGGGCGTCAAGGTCGAGGGCATCGGCACCACCACCCTCACCGTCCACGGCGTCCCCGTCATCGACGTCGACGTGGACTACTCCCCCTCCGAGGACCCGGTCGAGGCGATGAGCCTGCTCGCCGCCGCCGTCGTCACCGAGTCGGAGCTGACGATCCGCCGGGTGCCGATCGAGTTCATGGAGATCGAGCTCGCGGTGCTGGAGGAGATGGGCCTCGACCACGACCGCTCGGCGGAGTACGTGGCCGACAACGGCCGCACCCGCCTGGTCGACCTCACGGTCCGCCCCTCGAAGCTCGAAGCCCCGATCGACAAGATCCACCCGATGCCCTTCCCCGGGCTGAACATCGACAACGTCCCGTTCTTCGCCGCCATCGCCGCCGTCGCCCAGGGCCAGACCCTGATCCACGACTGGGTGTACGACAACCGGGCCATCTACCTGACCGACCTCAACCGCCTCGGCGGCCGCCTCCAGCTCCTGGACCCGCACCGCGTCCTGGTCGAGGGCCCCACCCGCTGGCGCGCGGCCGAGATGATGTGCCCGCCGGCCCTGCGCCCGGCGGTGGTCGTCCTCCTCGCCATGATGGCGGCCGAGGGCACCTCGGTGCTGCGCAACGTCTACGTCATCAACCGCGGCTACGAGGAACTCGCCGAGCGCCTCAACTCGGTGGGCGCCCAGATCGAGATCTTCCGGGACATCTGAGACACAGGACGTACCGGGACCGACCGGGACACGGTTGGTCGCCACGGACGAGGCCCCCTCGCTCTTCGCGGAGAGCGAGGGGGCCCCGTGCCGTTCGGGAGGGGACCGGTGCGCGAGCCGTAGCCGTACGGCCTACGCCACGGTCGCCGGGGTGTCCCGCAGGGTGACGTTGGCGTGGCTCTCCTGGAAGCTCTGGTCGGAGACCAGGGTCAGCCGAGCCGTGGACTGGAGCTCCGCGAGGGTGGTGGAGCCGCAGGACACCATCGTGGTCTTGAGCTTGGCGATGGTCAGGGCGAGTCCTTCGTTCAGGTCGCCGGCGTAGGGGACGTAGCCGTCGACGCCCTCCTCGAAGATCAGGCCCTGGCCGCCCTGGCCGTAGCGCTGCCAGTTGCGGGCCCGGTTCGATCCCTCGCCCCAGTACTCCTTCACGAAGCCGTCCCGGGTGGGGAGCTTCGCGCCGGCGGCCTGGTCGAAGCGGGCGAAGTAGCGCCCCATCATGACGAAGTCGGCTCCCATCGCCAGCGCCAGGGCCACGTGGTAGTCGTGCACCAGACCGCCGTCGGAGCAGATCGGCACGTACTCTCCGGTGCGCTCGCGGAAGGCGTCCCTGGCCGCCGCGACGTCCAGGACCGCGCTGGCCTGGCCGCGGCCGATGCCCTTCTGGTCGCGGGTGATGCAGATGGAGCCGCCGCCGACGCCGACCTTGACGAAGTCCGCTCCGGCCTCGGCGAGGAAGGTGAACGCCTCCCCGTCGACGACGTTGCCGCCGCCGACCGGGATCTCCGGGTAGTTCTTCTTCACCCAGGTCAGGGCTTGCGCCTGCCAGTCGCTGTAGCCGTCGGAGGAGTCGAAGCACAGGGCGTCCGCGCCCGCCTCCAGCAGGGCGGGGACGCGCTCCCGGTAGTCGTGGGTGTTGATGCCCGCGCCCACGCGCAGGCGCTTGGCGCTGTCCACGGCCTGGGTCGGGAAGCGCTTGTTGTCCGCGTAGTCGGACCGGAACACCAGGTACTGCAGGTGGCCTTCGGCGTCCACCACGGGGAGGCAGTCCAGCCGCTGGTCCCACAGCCGGGCGTTGGCCTCGGAGAGCGTGGTGTCGGCCCCGGCATGGGGCAGGTCGGCGACGGCGGTCATCCGGCCGCCCACCGGACCGTCGAGGTCATGGCGCCGGGGGTGGAAGTCGCGGGAGGTGACCAGGCCGAGCAGGCGCCCGGTGGCGCTGCCGTCGTGGGTGACCGCGGCGGTGCTGTGACCGGTGCGTTCCATGACGGCGACCAGGTGGCTCAGGCTGTCGTCGGGGCGGACGTTGGTGTCGCTGGTGACGAACCCGGCCTTGAAGTTCTTCACCTGGCGGACGGCCGCGGCCTGGTCCCGTATCGACTGGTTGTGGTGCAGGAAGCTCAGACCGCCGTTGCGCGCGAGCGCGATCGCGAGTTCCGGTGTGCTGACCGCCTGCATGATCGCTGACGTGAACGGGGAGCCGAGTTCGATCGCCGACCGCTCGCCCACGACGTGCCGCACCAGGGGCGTGTGCAGGTCGACCGTCGCCGACGAGCAGTCGGTGCGGGTCCTGTTCGGCAAGAGCAGGAACTCGTTGAACGTCCTCGAGACCTCGGCGATGATCTGTGCCACTCGTTCCTCCTGGCCCGTCGACCGGGACCCGATCGCCCGGCCGTGAAGACCGCCCCGGTTTCACGGGACGCGGGCAGGAGGTGCCGGCATGGCGGCCGTAGAGGTGCCACGGGTGGTGACAGAGCCCTGACCCGCCCGTGGTTCGAACCGGGTGCGGTCGTGACCCGAGACTCTATCGATCATCGCGTCGCCACACGAATCCCGACCGGCCTCCCCCTCACCGCCAATCGCCTTTCCCGGGCGGCTCGTTCGGGCCCTCGGCCCCTCGGTCGCGCTCCGCGGTCCCGTCGGCGGGGGTGGGGCACGCGGCCGGAGGAGCCCGGCGGCGGTTTCCGGTCAGGTGGCCGGGGAAAGGCCTCGTCGGGGTGGGGGCGGGGGCGGCAGAATCGGCCGCCGGTACGGTTTCGAGGGGGCGGTCATGGCAGTGGGAACAGGGCACGGAACGGACGCGGGTACGGAGGTCCCCGCCCTGGAGGGCGTCCCGTTGCTCGGGTCGCTCCTCGACCTGAAGGCGGACTCCCTGGGCACCTATCTGCGCGCCCGCCGGCACCACGGGGACGTCGTGCGGATCTCGGCAGGTCCGCCCGGGCTGCGCGCCGAGCTGTACTGCGTCTTCTCCGCGGAGGGCGCCCAGCGGGTGCTGGCCACCGAGTCCGCCAACTTCCGCAAGGACAACCCCTTCTACCAGGAGATCCGGGAGTCCTTCGGCAACGGTCTGCTGACCAGCCAGGACGAGGACTACCTGCGCCAGCGCCGGCTCGTGCAGCCGCTGTTCACCCGCAAGCGGGTGGACGGCTACGCCGACGCCGTCGCCGCCGAGACCGCGAGCACCCTCGCCGGCTGGGAGGACGGCGGGGACGGGGTCGTCGACGTCGGCGAGGAGATGACGCACCTGGCCCTGCGCGCCGTGGCCCGGATCCTCTTCGGCACCGACGTGGACGCCACGGTGGACGTCGTGGACCGGTGCTTCCCCGTCATCACGGAGTACGTGCTGCGCCGCGGCTACTCCCCCGCCAACGTGCCGCGCGGCTGGCCGACCCCGGGCAACCGGCGGGCGGCGGCGGCGATGCGGGAGCTGTACGCCGTCTGCGACGGGATCGTGGCGGCGCGCCGGGACGCCCCGGAGGGGCGGGGGGCGGGCGGCGAGGACCTGCTGACCCTGCTCGCCGCCGCGCAGAGCACGGGAGACGACGGCTTCGACGCGGCCGAACTGCGCGACCAGGTACTGGTCTTCCTGCTGGCCGGCCACGAGACGACCGCCACCTCGCTGTCCTTCGCCCTGCACCTGCTCGGCCGCCACCCCGAGGAGCAGGCGCGGGCCCGCGAGGAGGTCCTCCGCGTGCTGGGCGACCGTACGCCGCAGGCCGCCGACCTGGACCGGCTCCCGTACCTCACCCAGGTACTCAAGGAGGCGATGAGGCTCTACCCGGCCGCCCCCGTCATCGGCCGCGAGGCCGTGGCCGCCACCGTGATCGACGGCCACACGGTCCCGGCGGGCGCGACCGTGATCCTGGCGCCCTGGGTGACGCACCGCCACCCCCGGTACTGGAGCGACCCGGACCGTTTCGACCCCGGCCGCTTCGCCCCGGAGGCGGAAGCGGCCCGTCCCCGCTACGCCTGGTTCCCCTTCGGCGGCGGCCCGCGCGCCTGCATCGGGCAGCACTTCTCGATGCTGGAGTCGGTGATCGCGCTGGCGATGGTCCTGCGCGCCTACGAGTTCGAGGCGGTGGACACCGAGGTGCCGGTGAGCGCCGGGATCACCCTGCGCACGACGGGCCCGGCCCGCTGCCGGATCCGCCGCGTCCGGCCCTGAGCCGGGATCAGCGGTAGTCGTCGGGGTGGTCCTGCATCCAGGTGTTGATCTCGTCGCGGGTGCCGATGAGGGTGCTCTGGTGCTTCTTCAGGTTCTCGAAGGTGCGGTCGCCGCCGAGCTCCAGGTCGAGCTTCGCCACGGCGGCGATCGGCTCGGGGAAGTGGCCGGGGCCCTTCGGATCGGCCTTCATCGCGCGGTCCATCCGGTGGAGTTCGTCGTGGACCCGGCCGAGGAAGTAGGCGCAGTTCCCCGGGGTGCAGGATTCGCCCAGGGTGGCCTGGAGCCCAGCGAAGGCGTCCCGGACCTTCTCCGGCCCGGGGGTGGCGGGCACACCGCCGTCGGCCGGGGACGCCATGGGCGGGGTGCCGCCCGGAACGCGGGGCGAGGGCGCCGCGCTCGCGGCGCCGGACGGGCCGGAGGCGGTGGACACCGGTGACGGGTCGGACGGCGCGGACGCGGAGGGCGCCTGCGACGGGGCAGAAGAGGCCTTGGGCGTGGCGTCGTTGCCGCAGGCCGCGGTGAGGACGGCCAGGGACAGCGCCAGTGCGGCGGTGGTCGCCCGGCGGGCGGTGGTGGTTGTGGTGGACCTGAACATCGGATTCCCCCCGAAGTGCGATGATCAACGACCCTACCCGCCCGTTTCCCCCTGGACTGCCGCCGGGGTGTGGTTGCCCTGGAGCCGCGCGAGGTCCGAGGGCCGGACCTGGATCACGAACAGGGCGATGGCCGCGCCGACCAGGGTGAAGGCCGCGGCCGCCACGAAGGCCGTGCTCACGCCGGAGGTGAGCACCTGGTCGGCCCAGGGCTTGGGGAGCTGGTGGGTGTGTGCGAAGAGGAGCTTCTGCGCGGGGGTGGAGGAGCTCAGGAAGTCCGGGACCTGCTCCTTGGCCTCGTTGCGGCTGGCCGTGCCGAACACGGTCACCAGGATGGAGAGGCCGAGCGAGCCGCCTATCTGCTGCATCGTGTTGAGCAGGCCGGACGCGGCACCCGACTCCCGGTCGGGCACGTTGGACAGGGCCATCAGGGTCAGCGAGACGAACTGCAGGCCCATGCCGGTGGCGAAGACCAGCATCGGGCCGAGGATGCTGCCCGGGTACGTCGAGTCGACGTCGATCCGGGTCAGCCAGGCCAGCCCGGCCGCGCAGCACAGGGCTCCGGTGACCATGAAGGGTTTGGGCCCGAACCTGGGGAGCAGCTGCGAGGTGACGCCGGCGGCCATCGCGATCATCACGCTGACCGGGAGGAAGGCGAGCCCCGCCTGCAGCGGGCTGAAGCCGAGGACGTTCTGCACGAAGAGCGTGAGGAAGAAGAACATGCCGAAGATCGCGCAGGCGAGGAAGAGCATGATCCCGTAGGTGCCGGCCCGGTTGCGGTCGGCGAACATGTGCAGCGGGGTGATCGGCTGCGGCGAGTGCCGCTCGTTGAGGACGAAGAGGGAGAGCAGGACCACGGCGGCGACGAAGGAGCCGATCGTGTAGGGGTCGTCCCAGCCCTCCTGGGACGCGCGGATGAACCCGTAGACGAGGGCGACCATGCCGGTGGTCGACAGCAGCGCGCCGGCGAGGTCGAAGTGTCCGGGGTGGCGTTCGGATTCGTGCAGGACCCGTGTCGCGAGCACGGCGATCAGCACGGCGATGGGGACGTTGACGAAGAACACCCAGCGCCAGTTGAGCCATTCGACGAGGACCCCGCCCGCGAGGAGGCCGATCGCGCCGCCGCCCGCCGAGACGGCGGAGAAGACGCCGAAGGCCCGGTTGCGGGCCGGGCCTTCGCGGAAGGTGGTGGTGATCAGGGCGAGCGCGGTGGGTGAGGCGATGGCGCCGCCGACGCCCTGGAGGGCCCGGGAGGCCATCAGCTGGCCCTCGTTCTGGGCGAAGCCGCCGAGCAGGGAGGCGAGGCCGAAGAGCAGGACACCGAAGATGAAGACGCGCTTCCTGCCGAGGATGTCGCCGGTCCGCCCGCCGAGCAGGAGCAGTCCGCCGAACGTGAGGGTGTACGCGTTGACCACCCAGGACAGGCTCTCCGTCGAGAAGTCGAGCGCGGTCTGGATGTGTGGTAGCGCGATGTTCACGATGGTGATGTCGAGAACGACCATGAGCTGGCAGGAGGCGATCACGAACAGGGCCAGCCCTTTTCCGCCCCCTCGGACCGTGCCGTCGGTCCCCTTGTTGGTCGGCAGAGCGTTCGGGTCCACTAGTCGACGCTATGCCCGCACCCCGGGGGTCACCACTCGAACGGCCCAGTCCTCCGCCACTGTCTATGCTATGTGATATTGCACATGTCAGACTGAGATCATGGACGACTTCCTCAGGCTCTCCGCCGACACGGCCCGGTTCACCCACGGAGCGCCCCGCGCCCTCGCGTTCGGCGACGACGGCCGCCTCCTGTGGTTCCTGCGCTCCACGGGACTCGCCGACGCCCTCGAATCCCTCTGGGTGCTCGACACCGCAACCGGCACCGAAACCCTGCTCGCCGACCCCCGTGCGCTCTCCCCCGAGCCCGGAGAACTCCCCGTCACCGAAAGGCGCCTGCGCGAGCGCACCCGGCTCGTCGCCGCCGGGATCGGCTCGTACGCCCTCTCCGGCGACGGCCGCAGCGCCGCCTTCCCCCTGTACGGGCGGCTCTACCGGGTCACCTGGGACGGCTCCGGCGGCCCCGCGGAGATACCCGCCGCCGGCCCCGCCCTCGACCCGCGCCCCAACGCCGACGGCTCGCGCACCGCGTACGTCGCCGACGACGCCCTCCACGTCGCCCCGGGCGGCCGGATCAGCCCCGACGACGGGGCACGCTGGGGCGTCGCCGAGTTCGCCGCCGCCGAGGAGCTCGGGCGCGCCCGCGGCCACTGGTGGTCCCCGGACGGGGTCACCCTGCTCGCCGCCCGGGTCGACGAGAGCGCCCTTCAGCGGCGCTGGTTCGCCGACCCGGCCCACCCCGAGCTGCCCGCCGAGGACTTCGCCTACCCCGAGGCGGGCGGCCCCAACGCCGACGTCCAGCTGTGGGTGCTGGGCCCGGACGGCAGCCGCGTGCGCCTCGACTGGGACGCGACGACCCACCCCTACGTCTCGGACGCCGGCTGGGAGTCGCCGACGGAGATCCTGCTGACCGTCCAGGACCGGCTCCAGCGCAGCGTCCTGCTGCTCAGCGCCGACCCGGCCACCGGCCGCACGCGGGAGCTGTCGGCCACCACGCACCCCCAGTGGGTGGACCCGCTGGTGCCCGGCACCCCGGCCCGGCTGCCCGACGGGCGGATGCTCACCGCCGCCGACACCCCCGGCGGGGCCGCGCGCGGCCTGGCCCTCGACGGGAAGCCGCTCACCGGTGACGGGATCCAGGTCCGCCGCGTGGCCGGGATCCACGAGGGCCGGCTGCTGATCGAGGCCGGACTGCGCGACCCCGCCGAGCAGCAGGTGCTGCTGCTGGACCCGGACACCGGAGCGCTGACCCCGCTCGCCGACGGGCCCGGGGTGCACTCCGCAGAGGCCTCCTCCGGGACGCTGCTGCTGACCTCGGCCGACGCCGACGGCTTCCGGCGCACCGTGCGCACCGCCGACGGCCGTGCGTTCGTCCCCCGCGACCTGTCGGCGCCGCTGCCGTACCGCGTGGTCCCCGTCCTGGAGCGGGTCACCGAGCACGGCGTGCCCACCGCCCTCGTCCTGCCGCGCGACCACGTCCCGGGGCGGCGGCTGCCCGTACTGATGGACAGCTACGGCGGCCCCGGCTTCCAGGACGTGTCCGCCGAGCCGCGCCGCTGGCAGGCCCGGCAGTGGTGGGCCGACCAGGGCTTCGCCGTGGTCACCGTCGACAACCGGGGCACCCCCTACGTCTCCCCCGCCTTCACCCACGCGATGTACCGGGGCTTCTCCGAGGTCACCCTGGAGGACCAGGTCGCGGCCCTGCGGGCGCTGGGCGCCCGGCACGGCGACCTGGACCTCGGCCGGGTCGGCGTACGCGGCTGGTCCTACGGCGGCTACCTCGCGGCCATGGCCGTACTGCGCCGCCCCGACGTCTTCCACGCGGCGGCCGCGGGGGCCGCTCCGACCGACTTCCGGCACTACGACACGGCGTACACCGAGCGGTACCTGGGGCTTCCGCAGGAACACCCCGAGGTGTACGAGCGGGACTGCCTGCTCCCCGACGCGCCGAAGCTGACCCGGCCGCTGCTGCTGGTCACGGGCCTGGCCGACGACAACGTCCACCCCTCCCACACCCTGCGCCTGTCCCGCGCCCTGACCGACGCGGGCCGCCCGCACCGGCTGCTGGCCCTGCCGGGCGTCACCCACATGACCCCGGGCGGGACGCGCGAGAAGGTGATGGCACAGGAACTGGCCTTCTTCCGCCGCGAACTGGCCGTCTCCTAGCGGTACGCGGTACGCGAAGGGCCCCGCGGACGGCTTCGTCCGCGGGGCCCTCCTTCTTCCCCTGGATCCCCGTCAGTCACCGGGGAAGTGGCAGGCCACCTCTCGGGAGGCGGCGATCCGCAGGAGCGGGCGCTCCGTTCGGCAGATGTCCTGGGCCTTGGGGCACCTGGGGTGGAAGGTGCAGCCCGGGGGCGGGGCCGCCGGGCTCGGCGGGTCGCCGAGCAGGACGATCCGCTCGCGCCGCCGTTCCGCCGCCGGGTCGGGCAGCGGGACGGCCGACAGCAACGCCCTGGTGTAGGGGTGCTGCGGGTCCTCGTAGAGGGACTTCTTGTCCCCGATCTCGACGATCCGGCCGAGGTACATGACGGCGACGCGGTCGCTGACCCGTTTGACGACCGAGAGGTCGTGCGCGATGAACACGTAGGCGAGGCCCAGCTCCCCGCGCAGCCGCTCCATCAGGTTGACGATCTGCGCCTGGACGGAGACGTCGAGGGCGGAGACCGGCTCGTCCGCGACGATGAGCCGGGGGTTGGTGGCCAGGGAGCGGGCGATGCCGATGCGCTGGGCCTGGCCGCCGGAGAACTCGTGCGGGTAGCGGTCGATGTGCTCCGGGATCAGTCCGGTCAGCTCCATCAGCTCGGCGGCCCGGCGGCGGGCGTCCGCCGCGCTCCAGCCCTGCACCAGCAGCGGGTCGGAGATGATCCGGGCCACGGTCTGGCGGGGGTTGAGGGAGGAGTGCGGGTCCTGGAAGACCATCTGGATGTTCCTACGCAGGGGCCGCAGGGCGCCCTGGGAGAGCCGGCTGATGTCCTTGCCGTCAAAGGTGACGCTGCCGGAGGTGGGTTCCAGCAGCCGCACCAGCATCCGGCCGGTGGTGGACTTGCCGCAGCCCGATTCCCCGACCAGGCCCAGGGTCCGGCCCGCGGCCAGGTCGAAGGAGATCCCGTCGACGGCCCGCACGGGCGCGCCGCGGCGGCCGGTCAGGGTGCGCCGGCCGGGGAAGGTCATGGTCAGGTCCCGGACGGAGAGCAGCGGCCGCTCGGGGGTCTCGGTGCCGGTCATCGGGCCGCCTCCTCGGGGGTGCGCACGCCCGCGAAGTGGCAGGCCACGGTGTGCCGCGGGCCGTCCCCGTACGGGACGAACAGCGGCCGTTCCCCGGTGCAGCGGGCGGCGGCCCGGTTGCAGCGGGGGGCGAAGGCGCAGCCCGGGGCGGGGGCCAGCAGGGACGGCGGGGAGCCTGGGATGGAGGGCAGGGGGGCGTCGTCGGGGGTGTCGAGGCGGGGCAGGGAGTCGAGCAGGCCCCGGGTGTAAGGGTGGGCGGGCGCGGCGAACAGTTCGTCGGCGGAGGCCTGTTCGGCGGCGCGGCCGCCGTACATGACGAGCACCTCGTGGGCGACGCGGGCGACCACCCCGAGGTCGTGGGTGATCATCACGACGCCGAGGCCGCGCTCCTGCTGGAGGCGGGCGATCAGGTCCAGGATCTGTGCCTGCACGGTGACGTCGAGGGCGGTGGTGGGCTCGTCGGCGATCAGCAGGTCGGGCTCGCAGGCCAGGGCCATGGCGATCATGGCGCGCTGGCGCATGCCGCCGGAGAACTGGTGCGGGTACTCCCCCGCGCGGCGGGCCGGTTCGGGGATGCCGACCTCGCCGAGCATGTCGACCGCCCGTTTGCGGGCGGCGGCCCGCCCGGCCCGGAAGTGGACCCGGAAGTGCTCGGCGATCTGCTCGCCGACGGTGTAGTAGGGGTGCAGGCTGGACAGCGGGTCCTGGAAGATCATGGCCATCCGGCGGCCGCGCACCGCGGACAGCTCCTTCTCGGAGAGTCCGGTGAGTTCCCGTCCGGCGAGGCTGACGGAGCCGGTGACCTCGGCGCCGGCCCGGTGCAGGCCCATGACGGCGAGCGAGGTGACGGACTTGCCGGAGCCGGATTCGCCGACGATGCCCAGGGTGCGTCCGGCCTCGACGGTGAAGCCGAGGGAGTCGACGGCCCGGACGGTGCCGCGCGGGGTGGTGAACGTGACGCGCAGGTCGCGCACTTCGAGCAGGGGGGGTGCGGTGGTCATCAGTACCTGACCCTCGGGTCGACGACGGCGTACAGGAGGTCGACGACGAGGTTCGCGACGACGATGAAGAAGGCGGCGAGCAGGGTGACCCCGAGGACCACGGGCTGGTCGGAGCTGACGAGCGCCCCGTAGAACAGCCGGCCGATGCCGGGGAGTCCGAAGATGGACTCGGTGATCACGGCTCCGGCGAGGAGCCCGCCGAGGTCGATGCCGAAGATGGTGAGGATCGGGGTCATCCCGGAGCGCAGTCCGTGTTTGACCACGACGGTGCGCTCGGGCATGCCCTTGGCGCGGGCGGTGCGGATGTACGGCTCGGCCATCGCCTCGATCATCGAACCGCGGCTCTGGCGCGCGTACATGGCGGCGTAGAGCAGGGCGAGGGCGGTCCAGGGCAGCAGCAGGTTAGAGGCCCAGGCGAGCGGGTCGTCGGTGAGGGCCTGGTAGCTGGGGTACGGGAGCAGGTCGGCGACGCGGATGACCCCGTAGATCAGCATGACGGAGGTGAAGTAGACGGGCAGGGAGGCGGCGGCGACGGCGCCGACCATCAGGGTCTTGTCGGTGGCGGTGTCCTTGCGCAGGGCGGCGGTGACCCCGGCGCCGAGGCCGAGCAGCAGCCACAGGACGGCGGCGCCGACGGCGAGGGAGGCGGAGACGGGGAGCCGGTCCATGAGGAGGTCCCAGACGGGCAGGGAGTTCTCGTAGGAGTAGCCCAGGCACGGG
This sequence comes from Streptomyces sp. NPDC004667, assembly GCF_040609475.1. Lineage (NCBI taxonomy): Bacteria > Bacillati > Actinomycetota > Actinomycetes > Kitasatosporales > Streptomycetaceae > Streptomyces > Streptomyces sp. NPDC004667. Next base: position 66,370 of record NZ_JBEXKC010000001.1, read on the forward strand.
AAGTCGCAGTGGACGGCGAACTGTCCGGTGCCGAGGGTACGGCCGGTGAAGATGCCGGTGAGGAAGTCGCCGAACTGCTTCCAGACGGGCTGGTCGAGGCCGAGGTACTGCCTGACGTCGGCGAGCCGTTCGGCGCTGCACGTCTTGCCGCAGGCGGCGGCGGCCGGGTCGGCGGGCAGGACGTAGAAGATGAGGAAGGTGACGGCGGCGATCGCGAGGAGCACGCCGGCGAGGGCGAGCAGGCGGCGGGCGAGGTAGAGGATCACGTGCGGCCGCCCCTCGGGTCGAGGATGTCGCGCAGGGCGTCGCCGAGGAGGGTGAAGGCGAGCACGGCGAGGAAGAGGAAGACGCTCGGGATGACGAAGTACATGGGGTCGGTCTCGTAGAAGGCCACGGACTCGGCGATCATCTGGCCCCAGGAGGGGGTGGGCGGGCGCACGCCCACGCCGAGGTAGCTGAGGGCGGCCTCGGTGCTGATCATGCCGGGGATGAGCAGGGTGGTGTAGGCGATGACCGGGCCCGAGACGCCGGGGAGGATGTCGCGGGTCAGGATCCGCCAGGAGCTCGCGCCGCCGACACGGGCGGCGTCGACGTACTCGCGGTGCTTGAGCGACAGGGTCTGGCCGCGGACGACGCGGGCGACGCCGGGCCAGCCGAAGAGGCCGATGACGCTGGTCATCAGGACGATCCGGTTGACGTCCTTGGCCACCGACAGCATCGCGATCATGAAGATCAGCGAGGGGAAGGACATGGTGAGGTCCATGAGCCGGGACAGGACGGCGTCGGTGCGGCCGCCGAAGTAGCCGGCGGCGATCCCGGCGGCGGTGCCCGCGAGGACGACGATGGCGGTGGCGGCGAAGGCGATCAGGAGGGAGACCTGGGCGCCGTGGACGACGCGGGCGAACAGGTCGCGTCCGGTGACGGGTTCCACGCCGAGCCAGTGCTCGGGGCTGATCCCGCCGAGGGAGCCGAGGGGCTGTCCGCCGAGGTAGGGGTCGACGGCGGCCTTGTCGTACTCGTCCGGGGACCAGCCGCCGAGGGCGCTCAGCCAGGGGGCGGCCAGGGCCATCAGAACGAAGAGGAGGACGACGCCGAGGCTGACGCGGACGGCGGGACGGCGGCGCAGTTCCCGGCGGGCGAGCTGCCAGGGGCTGCTGCCCGGGGGTACGTCCTTGGCAGGCGTCCCGGCCGGGGCCGCCTCGGGGGCGGCGCCGGATGCGGTGGTGGTCATGGTGTCTTCAGGCCCCGGCTTCTCAGCCCTGGCTCTTCGACGGGTCCTTGAGGCCGATGCTCCCGTAGTCGACGGTGCCGGTCCACACGGGGTGGCCGTAGGCGCCGGCGATGTTGGGGCCGACGAGCAGCGGCTTGCGCTCCAGGAGGACCGGGATGGACGGGGCCTTCTTCATGATCTCGGCGTCGAGGTCGATCCAGGCCTGGTTGGCCTGCTTGGCGTCGGCCATGGCGTTGATCTCGTCGATCCGCTTCATGGTGGCCTCGTCGCGGAACTGGGCGTAGTTGCCCTGGTTGCCCTTGTCCTTGATGGTGCGTCCGTCGAAGACGAAGGGGAGCCAGGTGGAGCCGGAGGGGTAGTCGGGGCACCAGCCGGTGTAGGTCATGTCGGGGGTGGTGGAGAGGTCGCCGATGACGTCGTAGTAGGCGCCGGGGTCGACGGTGTCGATGACGACCTCGACGCCGGCCCGGGCCAGGCCCTGCTGGAGGGCCTCCGCCTTGCCCTTGTCCCCGGTGGAGACGGCGAGGGAGACCTTCAGGTGCTCCTTGCCTGCGGCCTTGAGCAGTTCCTTGGCCTTGGCGGGGTCGCCGGAGGCGGGGATCTTCAGGGTGTCGGCCTGCTTGCCGCCGGTGAGGGCCGGGGGCAGGTAGGCGGTGGCGGCCTCGTTGAGGGCGGGGCCGCCGCCGGCGGTGATGACGGCTTCCTTGTCCACGGCGTACTGCATGGCCTCGCGGACCTTGGGGTCGTTGAAGGGGGCGCGGGAGTTGTTCAGGTGGAGCATGACCGTACAGCCCTGGGACTCGGCGAGCAGGCGGGCCTTGACCTCGGGCTTGGGCAGGACCTTGGCGGCGCTCTCGGGGCGCATGTTGGCGAACTCGACGGTGGAGGCGTCGGCGCCCTCTCCGGCGATGATGCGGTCGTCGATCTGGCCGCCCTTGAGGCCCATGACGACGACGAACCGGTCCGGGTAGGCCTTGCGGACGGTGTCGGTCTTCGGGTCCCAGTGCTCGTTGCGGACGAGGACCAGCTTCTTGTCGCGGTCGTACGTCTCGATCTTGTACGGGCCGGAGGAGAAGGGACGGGCGTCGTACTGGGTGCCCTTCTCCTGGGACTGGGGCACCGGCGCGAAGGTGGGGAGGGTGGCGGTCTGGGAGAACTCGGCGACGGGGCGCTTGAGTTCGAAGACGATCGTGCGGTCGTCGGGGGTCTTGACGGAGTCGAGGTGCTTGCCGTCCAGGGGGCCCTTGTAGCCCTCGGTGCCGGCCAGGTACTGGGCGGCGTAGTCGGGGCCGCCGGTGAGGTCGGGGGCGAAGGAGCGCTCGACGTTGTACTTGATGTCCTGGGCCTTGATCGGCGAGCCGTCCTCGTACTTCACGCCCTCCTTGAGGGTGAAGGTCCAGGTCCTGCCGCCGTTGGAGGGGGTCCCGAGGTCGGTGGCGAGGTCGGGGACCAGTTCGCTGCCGCCCTTGCCGGGCTCGGCCTTGAAGGTGACGAGCGTGCGGTAGAGCAGGCGGGTGCCGAAGTCGATGGTCGGCAGCACCCAGTTGCGGGCGGGGTCGAGGTGGGCGAAGTCCTGGTTGGACAGGACGGTGAGGGTGCCGCCCTTCACGGGGGTGCCGCCGAGGGTCTTGCCGTCGTTGGCGGCGGCCGGGTTGGCCGCGGAGGGGCCGGAGTTCGCGCCCTTCTTGGGGTCGGAGCAACCCGAGGCACCGAGTGCGAGAGCGGCCACCACGGCGGTGGCGAGGGCGAGTTGGGTGCGCTTGGTCATGGGTCACTCCAGTGAAGGGCCGCGCTTTAGGATGTGACCGGTAACATAGTAATGTGAAATTGTACTGACAAGGGGTTGGCGCCGCCGTTATCCAGCCGTGTCCAAGTCCGGCTGTCCGAGCGGGAGTTGGGGCTACCGGGTGACCCCCGCAGCTCGGCTGCGGGGGTGGCCCGACGAGGCGGACCGGCTCAGTGCGGCGAACCGGCCGGTTCCATGTCCTTGTCCTCGTGCTTGTCCCCGTGCTTGTCCCCGTGCTTGCCCGTGACCGGACGGAAGTTGCCGTTCGTCACGCAGCCGAGGTTCCGGTAGATCCGGTCGTTCGTCTGCGGGTCGAGGCCGACGAAGTGGTACTGGCAGGCTCCCTCGATGAACCTGCCTTCGATGCCGCCGGGGAAGTCGATCTCCTTGTTCCACAGGAACGGCGACTGGAGGCCCGTCTGCCGGGCGGTGGCGTTGATGTCGATCCCGCCGGGAGCCTGGATCGCGTAGACCCAGCCGTCGTTCCCGCCTCCCGTGGCGAACTCCTGGGCCACCCACCGCTCACAACTGGTGCTCACGTGCGCGGCGTTCTGCTGCCCGGCTCCCCCGATGATCCACTGCGAGAGCGGGGTGAGGTCCGAGCCCCGGGGGGTGAAGCCGCTGTTGAAGATGGCCTGGGGGTCGGGCCGCGTGTCGCCGCGCCACAGGGTGTTCACGTCGTGCCGCCAGTACCAGGCCTCGCTCACCGCGGCGAGGTCCACCTGCGGCCGGATCCCGGGGTCCGTCGTGGTCTGCAGCCACTCCGACGCCCGGTAGCCGCCGGTCGGGCCGCAGGGGCCGGTATCGCGGATCTGTTGCGGGGTACCCGGGTACGGGTCCGTCGCGGCGCCGGCGGGCGAGCCGAACGCCAGCGACACGGTGACCAGGGCGGTGGCGGAGGCAAGCCGCAATGCAGTCTTCAGCATGACTGGGAACCCATCACTCGGTGCACATGACCTGGTGTTGGTAGACGGATTCCGGGCGGAATCGACCTCCGTTCGCGACGATCACCCTTGGGCGCCACGAGCTCCACCCGCCCGGCGCACCCCCACGCTCACCGCGCCGGCGCCGCCGGTGTCACTGGATGCCCGACCCGAGGCCGCCCGGGGTGCGGCCGACCGGTTCGTCACGGCCCTGCGCCCAGAGGGAACGGACATGACCGAGGTGGCGCTGCATGCAGGCCTCGGCCGCGTCGGAGTCGCCCGTCAGCATCAGGTCGAGGAGCTCGATGTGCTCCTCGGCGGAGGAGACCAGCTTGCCGGCCTCGTCCAGGCCCGTCAGGCCGTAGAGGCGGGAGCGCTTGCGCAGGTCGCCGACGGTCTCCACGAGGCGGTCGTTGCCCGCCAGGGCCAGCAGGGAGAGGTGGAAGCGGCGGTCGGCCTCCAGGTACCCGATGAGGTTGTGCTCGCGGGCGCTGGTGACGATCTCCTCGGCGATGGGGCGCAGGGCCTCCAGCTGTTCGGCCGTGGCGATCTTCGTGATCCGCCCGACGGTCGGGACCTCGATCATCGTCCGCAGTTCCGTGTACTGGTCGAGGTCGCGCTCGCTGACCTCGGTGATCCGGAAACCCTTGTTGCGGACCGGCTCGACCAGGCCCTCCCGGGCCAGGTCGAGCATGGCTTCGCGCACGGGCGTGGCCGAGACGCCCAGTTCGGCCGCGAGGCCGGGGGCCGAGTACACGCTTCCGGGGCGCAGTTCCCCGGCGATCAGGGCCGCTCGGAGGGCGTGGCCGACCTGGTCGCGGAGCCGTTCCTGGGCCTTGATGAGACTGTGCTGCTTCAGGTCACCCATGTGCTTTTCCTCCGAGACCCCCGACACCACGACGAGAAGAGGAACAGCGTACAATGTCACGTTGCGCTACTCGTCCCGGCGGCCTCGAACACCGCGACCGCCACGGCAAGATCCTCCCAGGCCATGCCCACGCTCTTGAAGAGCTGTGGACAACCCGTCCGCCCTCCCGACGGAATCCGCCCGGTGACCAGGTCGGCGAGCGTTCCGCTGATATGACCGGGCCCGATCGCCCCCTCCGCCTCCGGGACCAGCAGGTCCCCCGCCTCGCGCAGGGCCGCCGCGCGCGACTCCACGTACACGGCCGCACGCCGCACCAGGGCCGTGTCCGTCTCGCGGGCGCCCGGTTCGTGCGAGCCCACGGCCACCACCAGCGCCCCCGGGACCACCAGGCGCCCGTCGAAGAGCGGCTCGCGGGCCGTGGTGCAGCAGACGACCAGGTCCGCACCGGCCACGTCCCCCGGGGTGCCGGTGCGCGCCGCGACACCCCGCTCGCGGGCGTACGCGACGAGCGCTCCCGCCCGTCCGGGGTCACGGGCGACGACCACCGCCTCCGCGGGCTCCCGCTCCGCGAGCACCGCGTCGAGGTGCCCGTACGCCTGGGGCCCCGAGCCGAAGAGGACCAGCCGCCCCGCCGGCCCGGCCGGGGCCAGGTGGCGCAACGCCAGCGCGGACACCGCCGGGGTACGCAGGGCCGTCAGGGCCGCGCCGTCGAACAGGGCCACCGGGCACAGGGTCACCCCGTCGAGGAGCAGGTAGCTCCCGGTGATCCGGGGCAGGCCCCGCACCGGGTTGCCCGGCGCCACCCCGGCGATCTTCACCCCCGCGTAGCGCTCCGACGCGGCGGGCATCAGCAGCAGTTCGCCGCCCGGCGCGGCCAGGGAGCCGCGCTGCGGGCAGGCCTCCGGGTCGAGCCCGGCGCGCAGGGCCCCGGCGAGGGCGTCGGCCGCCCCGGCGGGGGTGAGCAGGCCCGCGATCCGCCCGGCGTCGAACTGCGGCAGCGCGGGCGCCGGGTGGGCGGGCGCCGGGTGGGCCGTCACAGGGGGAACCCCGTACCGAGGGCGTCGTGCGGATCGACGGTGAAGGTGTGCTCGCCGGTGCGGTAGGCCGTGCCGGTCACCTCCGTGACCCCGTCCTCCAGCATCCGGCCGGTGAACACCGTGCCCACCACCGACTCGTGCAGCAGGTCCTCCCCCGGCCCGAGCCGCCCGTCCTCCGCGAGCAGGGCGAGCCGGGCGGAGGTGCCGGAACCGCACGGGGAGCGGTCGATCTGTCCGTCCGCGAAGACGGTGACGTTGCGCTGGTACGGCCCGAAGGGGGTGTCGGGCAGCTCCTCGTACAGGACCACCCCGTACACCCCGGACAGCAGCGGCCCGTCCGGGTGCCAGGTGGCGGGGTGGGTGGCCAGCGCGGCCCGGATCTCCTGCCCGGCGCGCACCAGCTCGGGCAGCCCGGCGCGCGAGACCTCCAGGCCGAGGTCCCGGGCGGCGACGGAGGCGTAACAGGCCCCGGCGTGCGCGACGTCCACCTCCGCGATCCCCAGCGTGGTGGCCACCGGGACCTTGCGGGCGCCCACCCGGGCGGCGACGTTGCGGAAGGTGACCCCCGTGGTGCGGCCCCCGTCGCGGTGGACGGTGGCCCCGACCCGACCCGACGGGACGTCGATGCGCACCTGGACGTCCCCGTCGTGCGGAGCCGGGACCCGCCCGGTCTCCACCGCCCAGACGCCGAGCGCCATGGTGCCGTGGCCGCACGCGGTGGAGTAGCCGTCCTTGTGCCAGAACAGCACCCCGAAGTGCGCCCCGTCGTCGTCCGGGGGGACCACGAACCCGCCGTACATCCCGGCGTGCCCGCGCGGCTCCTGCACCAGCAGGCGCCGTACGTCGTCCAGCTCGCTCCGCCTCGGCGCGGTCCCGGAACCCCCGGGGCCGATGACGTTGGCGCAGCGCTCGGCGACGGTGTCCCCGGGGGCGGGCGCGATGTCGCCCGCCGTGAGGTCGACGATCCGGAAGGGCTCCCCCGCCGTGTGGTAGTCGGTGGTGCGGACGCTGATCACAGCAGGAACCCTCCGGGGAAGGGGTCGGTCGGGTCGAGGAAGTACTGGGCGGTGCCGGTGATCCAGGCCCGGCCGGTGACGGTGGGGACCACCGCCGGGAGACCGCCGACGGTGGTCCGCCCGGTGAGGCGGCCGGTGAACTCGGTGCCGATGAAGGACTCGTTGACGAAGTCGGTGTCGAGTGCGAGCAGGCCGCGGGCGTGCAGCTGGGCCATGCGCGCACTGGTCCCCGTACCGCAGGGCGAACGGTCGAACCAGCCCGGGTGGATGGCCATGGCGTGCCGGGAGCGGCGGGCGTCGGAGCCGGGGGCGGCGAGGTACACGTGCTTGACTCCGGCGATCGCCGGGTCCTCGGGGTGGACGGGACGGTCCGCGCCCGCGTTGACGGCGTCCATGATCGCCAGGCCGGCGGCGATCAGGTCCTCCTTGCGGGAGCGGTCGAAGGGGAGGCCGAGGTCGTCCAGTTCGACGAAGGCGTAGAAGTTCCCGCCGTAGGCGAGGTCGTAGGTGACCGTGCCGTATCCGGGGACCTCGGCCTTCAGGTCCAGGCCGACGCTGAAGGCCGGGACGTTGGTGAGGGTGACGGCGGTGGCCGCGCCGTCCTCGACCCGTACGTCCACGCTGACCAGACCGGCCGGGGTGTCGAGCCGGACCGTGGTGACCGGCTCGACGACCGGGACCATGCCGGTCTCGACCAGGACGGTGGCCACCCCGATCGTGCCGTGCCCGCACATCGGCAGCAGGCCCGACACCTCGATGTAGAGCACGCCGAAATCGGCGTCGGGCCGGGTGGGCGGCTGGAGGATGGCGCCGCTCATCGCCGCGTGGCCGCGCGGCTCGTACATGAGCAGGGTGCGGACGTGGTCCGTGTGCTCCATGAAGTGGAGCCGCTTCTCGGCCATGGTGGAGCCCGGGATCACCCCGACTCCCCCGGTGATCACCCGGGTGGGCATGCCCTCGGTGTGCGAGTCCACCGCGTGGTAGATGTGGCGCGTGCGCATGGGTTCCTCCTGGTCGAAGCCCGGTTCGGGGCCCGGTCCGAGCCTGGTTGACGCTAGTTGAGGCCTTCGGCGAGGGCCTTCTCGGTCGCGGCGCGCACCGAGGCCTCGACCTCGCCCGTGAGCGGGAAGCGCGGCGGACGGGTGGCGCCGCCGGGACGGCCGGCCAGGTCCATGGAGAGCTTGATGGCCTGGACGAACTCGGTCTTGGAGTCCCAGCGCAGCAGCGAGTGCAGGGACTTGTAGAGCGGCAGGGCCGTGGTGAGGTCTCCGGCGACGGCGGCCCGGTAGAGGGTGGCGCAGGAGCGCGGCAGGGCGTTGGGGTAGCCGGCGATCCAGCCGACGGCGCCCGCGAGGGCGAGTTCGAGCAGGACGTCGTCGGCGCCGATGAGCAGGTCCAGGCCCGGGGCGAGCTCGGCGATCTCGTAGCCGCGGCGGACGTCCCCGCTGAACTCCTTGACGGCGACGATGCTGCCGTCGCCGTGCAGGCGGGCGAGCAGTGCCGGGGTCAGGTCCACCTTGGTGTCGATGGGGTTGTTGTACGCGACCACGGGCAGCCCGGCGCCGGCGACCTCCGCGTAGTGGGCGCGGACGGTGGCCTCGTCGGCGCGGAAGGCGTTGGGTGGCAGGAGCAGGACGGATCCCGCACCGGCCTCGGCGGCCTGCTCCGCCCAGCGGCGGGCCTCGGCGCTGCCGTACGCGGCGACGCCGGGCATGACGCGGGCGCCGTCGCCCGCGGCCTCGACGGCGGTGCGCACGACGCGGGCCCGCTCCTCGTCGGTGAGGGTCTGGTACTCGCCGAGGGAGCCGTTGGGCACGACGCCGTCGCAGCCCTCGGCGATCAGCCAGGCCACGTGCTCGGCGTAGGCGTCGTAGTCGACACTCAGGTCCTCGCGCAGCGGGAGGGCGGTGGCGACCATGATGCCGTGCCAGGGGCGGGTGCGGGTGTCGGGACGGGGCGCGGGGGTGGGCGCGTGGTTCATGAGCAGACTCCCTAGTGTGGTGTGTGACATTTTACTAGTGGGTGTGAGGCGGCCACAAGGGCCGGGAGGGCCCGATCAGCGGGCGCAGGGGGGAAGTTCGGTCCCGGGCGGCGCGGGCAGCGCGGCCAGATGGCGCAGCGGAACGGGGCAGGACAGCGGACGCCGGTCGGGCGCGGGGTCCTCCCCGGCCAGCGCGGCGACGGCCGGACCGCACATCCGGCCCTGGCACCAGCCCATCCCGGCCCGGGTGAGCAGTTTGACGGTACGGGCGTCCCGCGCGCCGAGCTCGTCGACGGCCTCGCGGATCGGGCCAGCCGGGACCTCCTCGCAGCGGCAGACGGTGGCCGCGTCGGGCAGCCAGTCCGTCCACCCCGCGCCGGGCCGGTGGGCGGCGGCCATCGCCCCGGCGAAGGCCCGCAGCCTGGCCCGGGTCCGGGTGAGGGAGGGCGCGACGGGCACCCTCGCGATCGCGTGCGCGGCGATCTCCCCCTCGGTCAGGGCCAGCTGGGCACCGCCGATGCCGCCGGTCTCGCCGGCCGACCAGATGCCGGGCACCGAGGTGCGCTGCGCCGCGTCCAGGTCCAGGGCGACCGTGCCGTCGGGGGCCCGGAGGGTGGCGCAGCCGAGGGCGGTGGCCAGTTCCAGCTGGGGCACGAGCCCGTGGCCCACGGCCAGGGCGTCGCAGGGGATCCGGCGGGCGGTGCCGGGCATCGGGCGCCAGTCCCGGTCGAGGCGGGCGACCGTGACGGCCTCCACCCGGCCCCGGCCGTGCGCCTCGGTCACCGCGTGCCGGGTCAGCAGGCGGATGCCGTGGCGCGCCAGGGCGCCCCCGTACACGGCGCCTTCGGCGAGCTTGGCCGGATTGCGCAGCAGGGCGCGGGCCTGCGGGGCGTACGCCGTGTACGAGGCCGCCTCGACGACGGCGGGCACGGTGGCCCCGGCGGCGGCGAGGGAGCCGGCCACCGCGAGCAGCAGCGGGCCGCTCCCGGCGACGACGACCCGGCGGCCCGGCAGCACGAGGCCTCCCTTGAGCATGGCCTGCGCCCCGCCCGCGCCGACGACCCCGGGCAGGGTCCAGCCGGGGAACGGCAGTTGCCGCTCGTAGGCGCCGGTGGCGAGCAGGACGGCACGGGCGCCGATGGTCGCCGCCCGCTCCTCGGGGCCGGCGACGGCGTGCAGCGTCCAGCCGTCGGCGCCGTCCGGGACCACCGTCCAGACGTGGTGGAAGGGGAGGTGGGCGATCCGGCCCGCCGCCACGTGGGCGCGCAGGGCGGCTTCGCGCGCGGTGAAGGACCGCCAGTCGTGGTGCAGGGCCTGGGGGCGGAGGGCGCCGAGGCCCGGGGCGGGGTGGCGGTAGAACTGGCCGCCGGGGCGCTCCCCCGCGTCGAGGAGGGTGACGCGCAGACCGAGCCGGGCTGCGGTGACGGCGGCGGCGAGTCCGGCGGGGCCGGCGCCGACGACGGCGAGGTCGGCGGGGGCCGCGGGGGCCGCGGGGGCGGTGGCGGGGGCCGTGGCGTGGGCGGCCGGGTCAGACGGCGAGGTCGGCATGTCCGGTGCCCTCCTGGGTGGTGACGGAGTCTCCGGGGCGGGCCGGGACGAGGCAGGCGCGCTGGTTCGGGCGGCCGTTGACGGTGACGAGGCAGTCGTAGCAGGCGCCGATGCCGCAGAACGCCCCGCGCGGGACACCGCCTTCGCGGGTGGTGCGCCAGGCGAGGATCCCGGCGCCCCACAGGACGGCGGCGACGCTCTGACCTTCCTCGGCGGTCAGTTCACGGCCGTCGAAGGTGACGGGATACGTGGCCGCCGGGGTGCCGCCTACCAGTGTGCGGGGGGTGCGCATCCGGGGTGCTCTCCTGGGGTCTTGCCCTGGCGGGCGGGGTCGGGGGTGACGGGGTCGGGGGTGGGCCGGGGCCGGGGCGGGGTGCCGTCCGGGACTGCATGATTTATGGCGCCCTGTCCGGGGCTGCGTGGGTGCTGGGTACCTCGCGCCAACACATCACGTTTTACGTCCCGGACGGCACCCCACCCCGACCCCGACCCTCGCGGCCCCCGCCCTCGGACTCCGGGTCCGGGTCTTCGTCCGGGCCCTCGAAGCGGGCCGGGTTGAAGGGGGTCGGGTCCACTGCCGGGGCGGTTCCGGTGAGGGCGGCGGCGATGAGGGCGCCCGTGGCCGGGGCCAGGCCGATGCCGGCGCCCTCGTGGCCGCAGGCGTGGAAGAGGCCCGGTACGCGGGGGTCGGGGCCGATCGCCGGGAGGTGGTCGGGGAGGTAGGGGCGGAAGCCGTGGTAGGTGCGCAGGACGCGGGTGTCCGCCAGGACCGGGAAGAGCGCCGCCGCCTGGCCGGCGAGCCGGCGCAGGGCCTCGGTGGACAGGGTCCGGTCGAAGCCGACCCGTTCGCGGGTCGCGCCGATCAGGACGGGGCCCGACGGGGTGCCCTCCACCACCGCCGAGGACTGCAGGGCCGCGGAGTCGCTGGCGACGTCGGCGATGTAGTCGGCGGCGTAGACCTTGTGGCGGACCACCCGGGGCAGGGGTTCGGTGACCAGGACGAAGCCGCGGCGCGGCATCACCGGCAGGGTGGTTCCGGCGAGGGAGGCGATGTGGCCGCCCCAGGTGCCCGCCGCGTTGAGCACCGCCGGGGCCAGGATCGTGCGGCGGGGCGTGCGGACGCCGACGGCGCGGCCGCCCCGCAGGAGCACTCCGGTGACCTCCTCGCCGAGGTACCGCTCGGCGCCGGACGCGGCCAGCAGGCGGGCCGCGGCCTGGGCCGGGTGGACCTGGGCGTCCTGGGGGTAGTGGAAGGCTCCGGCCTGCCCCGGGGCCAGGTGCGGCTCCAGGTCGCGCAGGGCGTCCGGCCCCACCTCGGTGGAGGTCACCCCGGCGGCGCGCTGCCCGTCCGCGAAGGTGCGGAGCGCCTTGAGGGTGGTCTCGTCGGGGGCGACGACCAGGCCGCCCTTGGCCTCGTACTCGGTCTCCCGCGGAAGGACCGCCGCCAGGTCCCGCCAGAGCCGGGCCGACAGGAGCGCGAGGTCGAGCTCCGGGCCGGCCTCCTTGTCGGAGACGAGCAGGTTGCCCTCGCCGGCACCGGTCGTGCCGCCCGCGACGGGGCCGCGGTCGACGACGGCCACGGACAGTCCGGAGCGGCTCGCGTAGTACGCGCACGCGGCGCCGACGACGCCGGCGCCGATGATCACGACGTCCGGGGAGTGGTTCTGGGACACGACAGTAATATGTCACATTCTTTAGGGGCTGCCTAGGCATGCCGGAGGGGTGCCCCGGGCCGGTCCCGCCCCCCGCGGGAATCGGGACCGGCCCGGTGACGGTCAGCTGCGCAGGGGGCCCTCACAGCTGTACGAGGAGGTGCCCGCGACCTTGTTCGTCCAGATCTCCAGCGGACCGAAGGAGCAGTTCATGTCGGCCAGGTTGTTGGAGGCCGCGCCCGCCCGGTCGAGGATGAAGTAGTCCACCGTCTCGGACATGTCCTTGAAGTTCTGGTCGTCGCTGCGCCAGTTCGACAGGTTCGCGGTGATCCGGCCGGTACAGGTGAAGCGGCGCTTTCCGGGGTCGCCGTTCTCCACGCAGTCCGGGGTGTTGTACGTCGCCGTCGCGAAGGCGGACTTGACCGAGGAGAGCGCGGAATCGCGCAGCTGGTCGTTGGCGGTGAAGGTGGTGTTCGGGACGTAGAGCTGGTCCACCTTGGCGATCTGCGCGTCCAGGAAGCGGTTGTAGTCGCGCTGGAGGTAGGTGTCCGACCCCATGCGGTTGCGCCAGGCGTCGTAGCCCGCGACGTCGTTGGCGCGCAGGTAGCCGTACATCTCGCGCAGCAGGGAGGGCTTCTCGGTCCACAGAAACTCGAAGAACGTGCCCGCGTAGTTGTAGAAGCGGAACCCGTCGCCGGCGTAGGTGGCGTTGAGCAGTTGCTGGACGCTCATGCGGGGGCCGCCGCCGGAGGTGTCGTTGATGACGCCCCGGACCAGCGACTTGCGGACGGCGATGCCGTTGTCGCGGGTGGAGCCGTCGAAGAACTCGGCGGTGCCCTCGTCCATGGCGGTGGTGCGGTCGCCCTCGTACCAGGGGCCCTGGCCGAAGGAACCGGGGACGGCGAAGCGGCCGTTGAGGTAGTGCGTGTACTCGTGGCGGAAGAGCTCTTCGAGGGTGAGGGAGGAGTCCTGCGGGACGCGGCGCTGGTAGGTGTAGAAGGTGGCGCCGTTCTCGATGTAGATGCCGCCGTTGTTGGTGCCGTAGCCGGTGAGGAGGGGGTGGTAGTTCTCGTAGTCGGCGCGGGAGGCGTAGAGCACGATGTTCAGGGTGGTGTTCGGGTCGCCGGCCAGGGGCTGGTCGGTGCCGAGGACGCGGTGGAACTGCGTCTTGACCTGCTTGCTCGCGTAGTAGAGCTGGTCGACGGTGGCCCGGTCGAGGGCCGTGCGGACCTTGATGCCGCCGTTGTCGTAGGTGTAGGTGTTCGGGAAGAGCTGCTTCTCGATGTCCTCCTTGCACACCCCGTACGGCTTGCACGCCTGGTAGAGGTTCAGCCAGGAGACGGCCTTGGCCCAGGGGTCGACGCCGAAGGTGGACTTGAGCGGCTCCAGCATGGCGCCGAGGTCGGCGACCACCTGGTCCTTGAGGCCGTCGACCTGGCCGAAGCGGCCGTACTCGCTGATCGCGTCGCGCACCACCCAGGCATTGGCCGTGCCCTTGAGGTGGGTGTAGCCGGCGAAGGCCTTGAAGGTGGCGCGGTAGGCGGCGTCGCCCGCGACCGCGGAGTGGAAGGCGGCGTCCTGGTTGCCCGGGTAGACGCCCAGGTAGTTGACGGACAGTGCGGAGAGCGCCGCGCCCGCCCAGCCGGCGTCGAGGTTGGTGGCCGGGTGGGACGGGTCCATGGTGGCCAGGACCCGCTTGATCAGGCCGAGCTGGTACTGGCGCAGCCCCGGGGCGCTGCCCGCGTAGAGGGCCTCGCGCAGGGTGCGGGCGTTGGTGGCCGTCACGTCGAAGGTGCGGGCGGCGTCGCCGAAGTCGGCGATGGCCCGGCGCATCGCGTCGACGGTGGGGGCGTCGGTGACGTCGATCTCGGAGCGCGAGTAGTCGTGGTACACGACGGCGTGCAGGTAGGTGAACATCTCCTCCAGGTGGGAGGAGTTACGGCCGTCGTGGGCGGCGGCCAGGCCGGATACCCGGCGGGAGACGGCCTGGACATGGGCGTCGGACATGACGGGCGCCAGGCGCGCGTCCCAGGTCCAGATGAGGTTGCGCAGGCAGCCGTCGGCGGTGACGGCCGGGTCGGCGAGGAAGTCGGCGAACTGCTCCGGCGAGAGGCCGGTGATCCCGTCAAGGGTGCAGGGGACGCCCGCCGCGACGCTGAGCGCGGTGGGAGCGGCCTGGGCGGAGGCCGCCTTGCGGCTCTTCTCCGCGCGCTCGGCGGAGGCGGAGGAGCCCGGGGCCGAAACGGCCGGGGCGGCGCCGGGCACCTTGCCGTCGGTGACGCCCTTGCCGCCGGGGGCCGGGGCGGGCGCCGCGACGAGCTCCTGTGCGTCGGCCCGGTGGTCGACCTCGTCGAAGGGGTTCGGCGTCGTGGTGCCGGTGGCGCCGGGGGCGCCGGAGGTGAAGGCGGCGGGTGCGGAGGCGCCGGTCGGGGCGACGGGGGTGCCCCGCTCCGCGGCCTGGGTCACGGCCTGGCCGGCGGTGGCGAGGAGGGTGACCGCCACGGCGGCGGAGAGGAGGGACGTACGCACAACTCTGTGCTGGGACACCGAGAGCTCCTGTGGGGAGGGAGGTGGGGGAAATGGTGCGTGAACTGCCCTGCTTCACACGGCGTTTGACGGGGATTAACGTGCCGCGATGTGAGCTGTAACATAGTAATGTGAAATTGCACTGGCAAGACCTGTGCGCCCATCAGTTCGGTACTTCTTGAGGGAGCCTCCATGAGCGACGCCTCCGCCCGCCTCAACACCGGCAGTCACGACCTGCCCGTATCAGCAGAGTTGTCCCGGTTCATGGCCGGGAACTGGGCGGCCACTCCCCTTCCCGCGGCCGCCCGCGTCCCCTCGCACGCCGTCACCCCGGCGCGCCGCGCCAGGCTCTCGGCGCGCTTCCCCGGCGAGCGGCTGCTCATCCCGGCCGGCGAGCTGATGGTCCGTTCCAACGACGCCGACTTCCGCTTCCGGCCGCACAGCGCGTACGCCTGGCTGACCGGACTGACGGGCGAGGACCAGGCCGGGCACGTCCTGGCCCTGGAGCCGTCCGGCCCGCACGGGCACGAGGCCGTGCTGTACCTCAGGCCGCGCTCTCCCCGGGCCGACGGGAACGAGGAGTTCTTCCGCGACCGCCGCTACGGCGAGTTCTGGGTGGGCCGCCGCCCGGACCTCGCGGAGGCCGAGCGGCTGACCGGCATCCGCTGCGCGCACCTGGACACCCTCGGCGAACCGCCGGCCCGCAACGCCGCCACGGACGGCGAACTGGCCGCCGCACTGTCCGAGTTGCGACTGGTCAAGGACGCGTGGGAGGTCGACCAGCTGCAGCTGGCCGTGGACCACACGACGGCCGGTTTCGAGGACGTCGTACGGGCCCTGCCGCAGGCGTTCGCGCACCCGCGCGGGGAGCGCTGGATCGAGGGCGTGTTCGGACTGCGCGCCCGCGCGGAGGGCAACGGGACCGGCTACAGCACGATCGCGGCCTCGGGCGCCCACGCGGGCGTCCTGCACTGGATCCACAACGACGGCCGGCTCAACCGCGACGAACTGCTGCTCCTGGACGCGGGCGTGGAGACCGACACCCTCTACACGGCGGACATCACCCGCACCCTCCCGCTGTCCGGGCGCTTCTCCTCCGTCCAGCGGCAGGTCTACGAACTGGTGCTGGCCGCACAGGAGGCGGGCATCGCGGCGCTGCGACCGGGGGCGAGGTTCGGGGACTTCCACCGGGCCGGCATGAAGGTCATCGCGGAGGGGCTCGCGGAGTGGGGCGTCCTCAAGAACGCCGAGGGCGACCTGCACCGGCGGTACACGCTGTGCAGCAGCGGGCACATGCTGGGACTGGACGTCCACGACTGCGCGAAGGCGCGGGCCGAGACGTACCTGGAGGGCGTCCTGGAGGAGGGCCAGGTGCTGACCGTCGAACCCGGCCTCTACCTCCAGCCGGACGACGAGACGCTGCCGGCCGAGCTCCGCGGGGTGAGCGTGCGCATCGAGGACGACCTGGTCATCACCGCCGAAGGGGCGCGGCTCATGTCGGGGGCCCTGCCGCGCACGGTCGCGGGCGTGGAGGAATGGATGGGCACCCTCCTGGACTCCGCGGGCTCCTGACCTCCCCGCCCGTCCGGGCCCCGCTCCGGCCGAAGCGGGGCGGGGCGGGGCCCGAGCCCGGGCGCTACGGGAGGACCGCGAAGCCGTCCAGTTCGAGTTGGGCCTGCGTGTCCCAGAGGCGGACCACGCCGACCACCGCCATCGCGGGGTACTCGCGCCCCGCGAGCCGGCGCCAGATCCGGCCCAGCTCGGCGGCGTGTTCGCGGTAGGCCGCCACGTCCACCGCGTACACCGTCACCCGCGCCAGGTCCCCCGGGGTGCCGCCGGCCGCCGCGAGGGCCGTCAGCAGGTTGGCGAGGGCCCGCTCGAACTGCTCCGGCAGGGTCTCCCCCACGACCTTGCCGGAGCCGTCCAGTGCGGTCTGGCCGGCCAGGAACACCAGCCGGCCCCCGGTGGCGGTGACGGCGTGCGAGAAGCCGGTCGCCGGGGACAGCTCCTCCGGATTGATCCGCTCCAGGCTCATCCCGCCGACGCCTTCCGGTAGAGCTCCTTGGCGATGAGGGTGCGCTGCACCTCGCTCGCGCCCTCGTAGATCCTGGGCGCCCGCACCTCCCGGTACAGGTGCTCCAGCAGGTGGCCGCGGCGCAGCGCGACCGCCCCGTGCAGCTGGACGGCGTGGTCCACGACGTACTGGGCCGTCTCCGTGGCCAGCAGCTTCGCCATGGCCGCCCGCCGGGGGACGTCCGGGGAGCCCCCGTCGTAGGCGCCGGCCGCCGCGTACACCAGCAGCCGGGCGGCCTCGGTGCGGGTGGCCATCTCCGCGACCCGGTGCGCGACGGCCTGGAGGTCCGCCAGCACCCCGCCGAAGGCGGTGCGGCCGGCCGTGTGGGCGAGCGTCGCGTCCAGGGCGGCCCGCGCCATGCCGACCGCGAAGGCGCCCACGCTCGGCCGGAACAGGTTCAGGGTCTCCATCGCCACCCGGAACCCCTGCCCCGGCTCCCCCAGGACATCTGCGCGGCCGACCGGCACCCCGTCGAAGGCGAGCGAGCCGATGGGGTGCGGCGACAGCATGTCGAGGGCCTCACCGCCCAGTCCCGGCCGGTCCGCCGGGACCAGGAACGCGGTGACCCCCCGCGAACCCGGCGCCTCACCCGTCCGGGCGAACACGGTGTAGAAATCTGCTTCGGGGGCGTTGGAGATCCAGCACTTCTGCCCGTGCAGCCGCCATCCCGCCCCGTCCGGGACGGCCTCCAGCGCCAGGGCCGCCGCGTCCGAGCCCGCGCCCGGCTCGCTGAGCGCGAACGCCGCCACCAGCCGGCCCTCCCGCACCCCCGGCAGCCACCGCTCGCGCTGCTCCGCGCTGCCCGACCTCAGCACCGGGTGCGCCCCCAGGCCCTGCAGGGCCAGGGCCGTCTCCGCCTCGGTGCATCCGTAGGCGAGCGATTCCCGCAGCAGGCACAGCTCCAGCGCGCCGGAGTCGAACACCTTGTCCAGCAGTCCCAGCTCCCCGAGCGCCGCCAGCAGCGGCCGGTTCACCCGGCCGGGCTCACCCTTCTGGGCGAGCGGCCGCAGCCGCCCCGCCGACAGGGCACGCAACTGCCCGCACCATTCCTCTTCGTCCACCCCGAGCGCGAATCCGGCCATCCGAATGCCCCAGTCCTATCGCGTCCTGTTGACTGTCGTCACCATCACGATACGCTCTAGAGGCAGCTCCCCGGGGTCAACGGAGAGAGGCACCGCACGGCCGGCTCCATCCCGTCCGGACGTCGCAAGGGGGCGAACCCGCCTTGGAGCTCAAGCCTTCCGCTCATACCGACACCTTCGCGCGCGAACACCTGCCGCCCGCCGACGCCTGGCCGGAGCTCCTCTTCGAGCTGCCCGAACTGGCCTATCCGGACCGGTTGAACTGCGGCGCGGAACTGCTCGACGCCACCGTCGACCGCTTCGGCCCCGACCGCCCCGCCTTCCGCTCGGGCTCGGGCGAGGTGTGGTCGTACGGGGAGCTGCGCGAGCGCGTCGACTCGCTGGCCCACGCCCTCACCAGCGACCTCGGCGTGGTCCCCGGCAACCGGGTGCTGCTGCGCGGACCCACCGGGCCGTGGCTCGCCGCCTGCTGGCTGGCGGTGATGAAGGCGGGCGGGGTGGCCGTCACCGTGCTGGCCCAGCAGCGGGCCCAGGAGCTGGCGACGGTGTGCTCCATGGCCCGGGTGGGCCACGCCGTCTGTCACGCCGACGTCCTCGACGACCTGGTCAAGGCCGAGGTGACCGGCCTGCGGATCGCCACCTACGGCGGGGAGGCCCCCGACGACCTGCTGCGGCTGGCCGAGACCCACCGGGAGCCCTATCCCGCCGTCGAGACCTCCGCCGACGACGTGGCGCTGATCGCCTTCACCTCCGGCACCACCGGCCGCCCCAAGGGCTGCATGCACTTCCACCGCGACCTCCTCGCCATCGCCGACACCTTCTCCCGCCACCTGCTGCGGCCCCGCCCCGACGACGTGTTCGCCGGCAGCCCCCCGCTCGGGTTCACCTTCGGACTCGGCGGACTGGTCGTCTTCCCCCTGCGCGCGGGGGCCTGCGCGCTGCTGCTGGAACAGGCCGCACCCCGCGCCCTGCTCCCCGCGCTCGCCGAACACCGGGTCACGGTCCTGTTCACCGCTCCCACCGCCTACCGGTCGATGCTGGACACCCTGGGCCCCTACGACACGGGCGCCTACGACCTGTCGGCGCTGCGCCGCTGCGTCTCCGCCGGCGAGAACCTGCCCGCCGCCACCTGGCAGGCCTGGTACGAGCGCACCGGACTGCGGATCATCAACGGCATCGGGGCCACCGAACTGCTGCACATCTTCATCTCCGCGGCCGACGAGGACACCCGCCCCGGCGCCACCGGCCGGGTGGTGCCCGGCTGGGAGGCCCGGGTCGTGGACCCGGCAGGCCTGCCCGTGGCGGACGGCGAGCCCGGGCTCCTGGCCGTGCGCGGGCCCGTCGGCTGCCGCTACCTGGCCGACCCTCGCCAGCGCGAGTACGTCCGCGACGGCTGGAACCTGACCGGTGACACCTACGTCCGCGACGCCGACGGCTACTTCCGCTACGTCGCCCGCGCCGACGACATGATCATCTCGTCCGGGTACAACATCGCGGGCCCGGAGGTTGAGGAGGCCCTGCTGCGCCACCCCGACGTCGTGGAGGCGGCGGTGGTCGGGCTCCCCGACGAGCGCAGGGGCCAGATCGTGGTCGCCCACATCGTCCCGCGCGACGGATCGGTGCTGACCGAGGACGTCCTGCGCACCCACATGCGCTCCGAGCTGGCCCCGCACAAGTGCCCGCGCTCCTTCGTCTTCCTGCCCGCGCTGCCCCGGACGGCGACCGGCAAACTTCAGCGCTTCCGGCTGCGCGATCTAGAGTGAACCCGTGGTCGAGCAGCACACTCCGCGATCTCTGATCGTCACGTTCTACGGCGCCTACGGGCGGACCTTCGAGGGGCCCGTCCCGGTGTCCGCACTGGTCCGCCTGCTGGGCGCGGCCGACGTCGACGCGCCCTCCGTCCGCTCCTCGGTGTCCCGACTGAAGCGGCGCGGCTTCCTGGTGCCCGCGAAGAGCGCCGACGGCGCGGCCGCCTACGATCTCTCCGAGGAGGCCCGGCTGCTGCTGGAGGACGGGGACCGGCGGATCTACGGCCCCCCTCAGGTGTCGGAGGAATGGCTCGTCGCGGTCTTCTCCGTCCCGGAGCAGGAGCGCAACAAGCGGCACCTGCTGCGCTCCCGCCTCGCCCGGCTCGGCTTCGGAGCGGTGGCCCCGGGCGTGTGGATCGCCCCGGCCCAGCTGGCCCGCGAGACGGAGCACACGCTGGAGCGGTTGCACCTGACGGCCTACGTCGAGCTCTTCCGCGGCTCCCACCTCGGTTTCGCGCCCACCTCCGAGGCGGTGGCCCGCTGGTGGGACCTGGCGGCGCTGGCCAAGCAGCACGAGGAGTTCCTCGATCTGCACGAGCCGGCGCTGCGCGCCCTCCAGTCGGGCCCGGAGCCCACGCCGGAGGCCGCGTACCGCACCTACCTGGCCGCCCTGGACTCCTGGCGGCGGCTGCCCTACGCGGATCCCGGACTGCCCCGAGAGCTCCTCCCCGCGGACTGGCCGGGCGACCGGGCTGCGGCGGTCTTCTCCGAGCTCCACAGCCGGCTGCGGGACGCGGGCGCCCGCTTCGTGCGGCCGTAGCCGCGGGCTGCGGCGGGCCTCCGCGGCGGGACGGTGGTACTGCTTCGCGCACGGGGTTCGGGTCTTCATGGGTTCCTCCTCCTGCCGGGCCCGGGTGGGGCCGTCGGGCGGCCTGGCCTCCTGCCGCATTCCCAAGATCCCAGCGGCCCGGCACCGCCGCTTCCCCCGCGTGGGGGAGCCCTCTCCCCCACCCGGGGGAGCGCCCCACGACCACGCCACGAGCGCCCCCGCTCCACCCCCGGAGCGCCCCTCCGCGCGGCCCGCCTCCCCCGCGAGCGGCCCGGAGAACGGCCCGGAAAATCGCGTGCGCCGGGCTCCGGGCACCCGACACGATGAGCCATGACATGGACCTTCAGCAATGATCTGGCGGCCTATCTGAAGGCCGCGCGCCCCGCACTGACGGCACGGCCGGTGGTCAACACCAGCCTGCTCACCGTCACCGACTCCCTGGAACGGCGCGGCCCGCACGCCCACGGCGCCGCCGACCCCGTCTTCGGCTGGTGGACCGGCGCCGACGGGACCGTCACGGGCGCCCTGCTCCGCACGCCGCCCTACCCCGTGCTGCTCGGCGCCCTTCCGCCGGAAGCCGTCCGCGCCCTCGGCCCGGAGCTCACGGCCGCCCCGCTGCTCTCCGGGATCCAGGGGATCAACGCCCGCCGGGTGGACGCCCTGACCCTGGCCGCCGCATGGGGGCGGCCGACCCGGATCGTGGAGGAGCTGCGGCTCTACCGGCTCGCCGCCCTGACGGCCCCGGAGCGCGCCCCGGCCGGACGGCCCCGGCTCGCGGCCGAGGCGGACCTGCCCCTCCTGCTGGAATGGACCCGCGAGTTCGACCGGGAGACGGACCAGCCCGGCCGTGCCTCGGAGGCCGCCCTGCGCGAGCGGCTCTCCTACGGCGGCGCCCTGCTCTGGGAGCACGACGGCCGCCCGGTGTCCCTGGCGGCGTTCTCCCGCCCGATCGCCGGCGCCTCCCGCGTCGGCCCCGTCTACACCCCGCCCGCAGACCGGGGCCGCGGCTACGCCGCCGGGATCACCCACGCCGCGACCGGCGCCGCCCACGCGGCCGGCGCCCGCGAGGTCCTGCTCTTCACCGACCTCGCCAACCCCACCAGCAACGGCATCTACCAGCGCCTCGGCTACACCCCGGTCGAGGACCGCGTCCACCTGGAGGCGCTCTGACCGCCCCTCCCCGCTGCCGCCGCTACCGCACTACCCCTTCCCGGTCGGCGGCTTGCGGCTGCCGGCCCGGTAGGGGGCGGGCCAGGGCGCGCCCGGTCCCTCGTACCCCTGGTCGGCCGCCGCGTGCAGGGTCCAGTGCGGGTCGTACAGGTGCGGGCGGCCCACGGCGCACAGGTCGGCGCGCCCGGCCAGCAGCAGGGAGTTGACGTCGTCCCAGGAGGAGATGGCGCCGACGGCGATGACGGGGACGCCGAGCGCGTTGCGAATCCGGTCGGCGTAGGGGGTCTGGTAGGAGCGCCCGTACTCCGGGGTCTCGTCGGCCACGACCTGGCCGGTGGACACGTCGACGGCGTCCGCGCCGTGGGCGGCGAAGGCGGCGGCGATCCGCTCCGCCTCGTCCGGCGCGGTGCCGCCGGGCGCCCAGTCGGTCGCCGAGATCCTGACCGTCATCGGGCGGTCCGCCGGCCACACGGCGCGGACCGCGTCGAAGACCTCCAACGGGAAGCGCAGCCGGTTCTCCAGGGGGCCGCCGTAGGCGTCGTCGCGGTGGTTGGTGAGCGGCGACAGGAACCCGGACAGCAGGTAGCCGTGCGCGCAGTGCAGTTCCAGCAGGTCGAAGCCGCATTCCGCGGCGCGCACGGCCGCCGCCGCGAAGTCCGAGCGCAGCGCGGCGAGGTCGGCGGTGTCCAGGGCGCGCGGGACCGCGGACACGCCGGGCCGGTAGGGCAGTGCGGAGGCGGCGACGAGCGGCCAGTTGCCCTCGGGCAGCGGCTCGTCCATGCCCTCCCACATGACCCTCGTCGAGCCCTTGCGGCCCGAGTGCCCGAGCTGGACGCCGAGGGCGGTGCCCGGCGCGGAGGTGTGGACGAAGTCGACGATCCGCTTCCAGGCGGCCGCCTGCCCCGAGGTCCACAGGCCCGTGCAGCCGGGGGTGATCCGGCCCTCGGCGCTGACGCACACCATCTCCGTCATGACGAGCCCGGCCCCGCCCAGGGCCCGCTCGCCGAGGTGCACCAGGTGGAAGTCACCCGGCACCCCGTCCCGCGCCGAGTACATGTCCATGGGCGCGACGACGACCCGGTTGCGCAGGGTCAGGCCCCGCAGGGTGAACGGGGTGAACATCGGCGGGGTTCCCGACGCACCCCCGGCGCCCCCGGCGCCCACCGCACCCCCCGCGCCCGCCACGCCTGCCGCACTCGCCGCGCCTGCCGCACCCGCCGGGCAGCCGAACTCCTCTTCCACCGCCCGCGTGAAGCGGGCGTCGCGCAGCCGCAGGTTCTCGTGCGTCACCCGTCGGCTGCGGGTCAGCAGGTTGAAGGCGAACTGCCGGGCGGGCTGGCCGACGTAGCCCTGGATCTCCTCGAACCACCGCATGCTGGCGGCCGCCGCCCGCTGGGTGCTGGCCACGGCGGGCCGCCGCGCGGCCTCGTACGCCGCCAGGGCCTGGGCCACACCCGCCGGGGGGACCTCCTGCGGGCCCGGGCGCCCAGGGCCCGCTTCCTCCCCGGTGGCCTCCGCCAGTGCCTCGGCGAGCGCCAGAGCGTCCTCGACGGCGAGCTTGGTGCCGGAGCCGATGGAGAAGTGGGCCGTGTGCGCGGCGTCCCCGAGCAGGACCACGTTCCCGTGCGACCAGCGCGCGTTCTCAACGGTGCGGAAGCGGGTCCAGGCGGAGCGGTTGCCCCTCAGCGGCCTGCCGCGCAGGGCCTCGCTGAAGGTCTTGGCGCACCGGGAGGCGGACTCCTGCTCGTCGCACAGGTCGAAGCCCGCGGCGCGCCATACCTCCTCCCGCATCTCCACGATCACGGTCGAGGAGTCGTCGGAGTACGGGTAGGCGTGGAGCTGCATCACCCCGTGCGCGGTCTCCGCGATCTCGAAGCGGAAGGCTTCGAAGGCGAAGTCGGCGGCCAGCCAGATGTAGCGGCAGCGCCCTTCGGTGACGGTGGGACGGAAGTGCGCCGCGCCCTTCTCCCGGATCGCGCTGTGCACCCCGTCCGCCGCGACGACCAGGTCGTGCGTACGGGCCAGCTCGTCCGCGTCGGGGGCCGGGGTGCGGAAGCGGAGCCGGACGCCGAGACCCGCGCAGCGCTCGTGCAGGATCTCCAGCAGCCGGCGCCGGCCGAGCGCGGCGAAGCCGTGGCCGCCGGAGGTGAGGAGCCGGCCCCGGTGGACGACCTCGACGTCGTCCCAGCGCACGAACTCGGCGCCGAGGGCGGCGTGCACGACCGTGTCTGCGCGTTCGATCCCGCCGAGGGTCTCGTCGGAGAGCACGACGCCGAAGCCGAAGGTGTCCTCGGGGGCGCCCCGCTCCCAGACCTCCACGTGGTGCCCCTGCCGTGCCAGCAGCGCGGCGGCGTACAGTCCCCCCGGTCCCCCGCCCACGACGGCGACCCGCATGGCGTTACCTGCCCTTCCAGCGCGGCGGCCGCTTCCCGGTGAAGGCCGCGTGGAACTCCGCGTAGTCCTCGCCGTGCATCAGCAGCGCCTGGGTGTTGGCGTCGAGTTCGACCGAGGCGGCCAGCGGCATGTCCAGTTCCGCCGTCAGCAGGGCCTTGGTCTGCGCGTACGCGAGGGCGGGTCCGGCGGCGAGGTGGGCGGCCAGTTCGGCGGCCCGGACGTCGGCCTTGCCCTCGTCGACCAGCTCGCTGAGCAGGCCGATCCGCTCCGCCTCGGGGGCGCGTACGGGTTCTCCGAGCATCAGCAGCCGGGTGGCGTGGCCGAGGCCGACGACCCGGGGCAGCAGATAGGCGGCGCCCATGTCCCCGCCGGAGAGGCCGACGCGGGTGAAGAGGAAGGCGAACCGGGCGGTGGGGTCCGCGATCCGGAAGTCGGCGGCGAGGGCGAGGACGGCTCCGGCTCCGGCGGCCACTCCGTGCACGGCGGCGATCACCGGGAAGGGGCATTCGCGGACGGCCCGGACCACCTGGCCGGTCATCCGGTTGAAGTCGAGCAGCTGGGCGGTGTCCATGGCGAGGGTGGCACCGATGATCTCGTCCACGTCCCCGCCGGAGCAGAAGCCACGGCCCTCGCCGGCGAGGACGAGGGCGCGTACGGAACGTTCGCGGGACAGTTCGGCGAGCAGATCGCGCAGGTCGGCGTAGGCGCCGAAGGTGAGCGCGTTCAGCTTCTCGGGGCGGTCGAGGGTCACGGTGGCGACACCGTCCTGCCGGGTCACCCGCAGGTTGCGCCACCGTTCGGTCGATGGGGTGGAACCGGTGAAGGGGCTCACGGGACCGACGGTATCACCGACTCGTGACTACCGTCACGGAAACGCGACACGAGAGGGGCCGACGGCCGGGCCCGGCCCGCAAGCGTGCCGAAGGTCCCCGGTGCCACCGACCTCGGCCCCTTGCGCTTCGGCCGGGGTGCCCTACGAAGCCGGAATTCCACTTCGTATCGTTGAAAGCGGGAATTCACCCGGGCGCCACCGGAGTGACTCCCGCCGCACCGCCCCTCCACGCCCCTCCACGCCCCCGCGACGATTCCGGAACGGACGGATCAGCCTTGCCCGACGCCTCCGCCTGGCGGATCGCCCTCCCGCACTCCACCGCGGCCGTGCCCCTCGCGCGCGCCCTGGTCCGCACCGCCCTCACGGACGGCGGCCCCTCGGCCGACCGGGACACCGCGGAGCTGCTGACCGCCGAGCTGGTCGCGAACGCCGTGGAGCACACCTCCGGCGGAGCCCCGATCGAGCTGGTCGTGGAGCTGCGGGCGAACGGCTGCCAGGTGGAGGTGCACGACGGCGACCCGCGCCCGCCGGGCGACCTCGCCGCCCGCCCCGACGACACCCCTCCCGACCCCTGGCAGGAGCACGGCCGGGGCCTGCTGCTGATCCGGACCCTCAGCTCCGCCTGCGGCCACCGGCGCACCGCGCGCGGGAAGGCCGTGTGGTTCACCCTGCCGACCCGCGCCGCGACCGCCTGACGGCACGGGCGGGACGCGGGACGGGCGGGACGGACGGCCGCTACGCCCCGGTACCGGGGGCGGCGAGCAGCGCCACGAGGACGGCCTTGATGGTGTGCAGCCGGTTTTCAGCCTCGTCGAAGACGACCGAGTGCGCCGACTCGAACACCTCGTCCGTGACCTCCAGCGAGTCCAGCCCGTGCCGCTCGTGGACCTCGCGGGCCACCTTGGTGCCCAGGTCGTGGTAGGCGGGCAGGCAGTGCAGGAACTTCACGTCCGGATTCCCGGTCGCGCGCAGCACGTCCATGGTGACGGCGTACGGGGCCAGGGCCGCGATCCGCTCGTCCCAGACCTCCTTGGGCTCGCCCATCGACACCCAGACGTCCGTGGCCACGAAGTCGGCCTGGGCCACGCCCTCCGCGACCTCCTCGGTGAGGGTGATCCTGGCCCCGCTGGCCGCGGCCAGCTCCCGGGCCCGCGCCACGACGGCCTCGGCCGGCCAGTACGCCTTCGGCGCGACGATCCGGACGTCCATGCCCAGCAGCGCACCGGTGACCAGGTAGGAGTTGCCCATGTTGAAGCGGGCGTCGCCGAGATAGGCGAAGGCGATGCGCTCCAGCGGCTTGCCGACGTGCTCGGTCATCGTGAGCACGTCGGCGAGCATCTGGGTGGGGTGCCAGTCGTCGGTGAGGCCGTTGAAGACCGGGACGCCCGAGTGCGCGGCGAGCTCCTCGACCGCGTCCTGGCTGTCGCCCCGGTACTCGATCCCGTCGAACATCCGGCCGAGCACCCGGGCCGTGTCCCGGACGGACTCCTTGTGACCCATCTGGGAGCCGGTGGGGTCGAGGTAGACCGTGTGGGCGCCCTGGTCGGCGGCGGCGACCTCGAAGGCACAGCGGGTGCGCGTCGAGGTCTTCTCGAAGATCAGCGCGATGTTCTTGCCCTGGAGCCGGCGCTGCTCGGTCCCGGCCTTCTTGGCGGCCTTGAGTTCGGCGGCGAGCTCGACCAGACCGCGGAACTCGGCGGCGGTGAAGTCGAGCTCCTTGAGGAAACTGCGGCCGAAGAGGTCGGTGGCCATGGGGGACACTCCAGGGTGGCGCTGACAGGGGATGTTGGAAGTCTATACGATCCTCTGCATTGATATACAGTCCCATCCGGCCGTGCGCCCCGGATCACACGGCGCCCCCCGATCACACGGCGTCCCGCTCCACCGGGCAGCTCATGCACCGCGGCCCGCCCCGGCCCCGTCCCAGCTCGCTCCCCGGGATCTCGATCACCTCGATGCCCTCCTTGCGCAGGTGCGTGTTGGTGGTGACGTTCCGCTCGTAGGCGACCACCACCCCCGGTTCCACCGCCAGCACGTTGCAGCCGTCGTCCCACTGCTCACGCTCCGCCGAGTGCACGTCCTGGGTGGCCGTCAGCACCCTGATCCGCTCCAGGCCGAGGGCGGCCGCGATCGCCCGGTGCATGTGCTCGGCCGGGTGGTCGCTCACCCGCAGTTGCCCGGGCCGCTCGCCCGGCCGGATCGTGTAGGAGCGCAGCATGCCCAGCCCCGCGTACTGAGTGAACGTATCTGCGTCGACCATCGTCATCACCGTGTCCAGGTGCATGAAGGCCCGCCGCTTCGGCATGTCGAGCGCCACGATGGCCGTCGCCGAGCCGGCCGCGAACAGGCCGCGTGCGAGCATCTCCACCGCCTGCGGGGTGGTCCGCTCGCTCATGCCGATCAGCACGGCGCCGTTGCCGATGACCAGGACGTCCCCGCCCTCGATGGTCGAGGGGTAGTCCACCTGACCCTGCGACCAGAAGTGGAAGGCTCCCGAGCCGGTGAACAGCGGGTGGTGCCGGTAGATCGCCTCGAAGTGCACGGTCTCGCGCTGCCGGGCCGGCCAGCGCATGGCGTTGATCGACACCCCGTCGTAGATCCAGGCGGAGGTGTCCCGCGTGAAGAGGTGGTTGGGCAGGGGGCCCAGCAGGAAACCGTCCGTCTCCAGCGCGTGGAAGCGCACCGACACCGGCTCGGCGTGCCGCTCCAGGAACTCCCGCTTGGTCATGCCGCCGACCAGGGCGTCGGCGAGGTCGGCCGAGGAGAGTCCGTCGAAGACGGCACGCAGGTGGTCGGTGGCGAGGGGGCCGTACTCCTTCTCGTCGAAGACCCGGTCCAGTACGAGGTGTCTCGCCTCGGGGATGTCGAGGGACTCGCGGAGCAGGTCGCCGAAGAGGTGGACGGCGACGCCCCGGTCGCGGAGCACGTCCGCGAAACCGTCGTGTTCCTGGCGGGCCCGGCGCACCCACAGCACGTCGTCGAAGAGCAGGGCGTCCTTGTTGCTTGGTGTGAGCCGCTTCAGCTCCAGGTCGGGCCGGTGGAGGATGACGCGGCGGAGCCGCCCGGTCTCGGAGTCGACATGGAATCCCATGCCGTACACGTACCCAGACCGGACGGCTTTTTGACCTGGCGTCGGCTGCGCGGACTCAGCGCAGGCCGAGAAGTGCCGTCGGGGCGCCGATCACTTCCGGAGCGATCACGCCGAGCTTGGGGGCGGTCAGGTTCGGGATGCCGCTGTTGCCGCCGTCCGGCATCGTCAGGGGCGAGCCGACGACGGCTCCGGGACTCCGGGTGAGCAGGGTGGTGCCCGGGGACTCCAGCGAACCCTCCCCGTCCGTCGCGGGGTCGCCCAGCAGGTTGGGCACCGGCGAGGTGATCCGGGTGACACCGAGGTCGGTGCCGATCGGCACCACCGGGAGCAGCGGTGTCGGGAGCATGTCGCCCTTGTGCTGGCGGGGCGCCTCGGGGGCTCCGACGACCGGCATCGGGACGGCGGTGGCGACGTGCGGGGTGGGTACGCCCAGCGTGGTCTCCACCGCCTCCAGCGGCACTCCCACGGGAACCGAGTCGGCCACGGCCGGGGTGGCCGCGCCGGCCGCGGCCATACAGGTCATGAGCGCCGCAATGCTTCCGCGCGCGGTCATCTTCATAGGTGACGTTCCGTCCTTCCGGGGTCGCGGACATTCCGCTGCCCTGGATGAACGATCCGGCCGCTGTTTTCCCCGGGCTTCATCGCGGAAGTTCCCCCATACGACCTAATTCCAGGCCGTACGGGGGCCTCCGCTTTACGGCGCGCATCCCTCGGTCGGGGTCACGTCCAGGGTCACGGCCGGCTCACAACCGGGGGTCCACCGGCTCCGATTCGAGGGCGAGCACGGCGAACACCGCCTCGTGGACCCGCCACAGCGGCTCCCCCGCGGCCAGCCGGTCCAGCGCCTCCAGCCCGAGCGCGTACTCGCGCAGGGCGAGCGAGCGCTTGTGCCCGAGGAACCGCGGGCGCAGTCGCTCCAGCTGCTCCGGGCGCGTGTACTCCGGGCCGTAGACGATCCGCAGGTACTCGCGTCCGCGGACCTTCACCCCCGGCTGGACCAGCCGGCCCTTGCCGTCGCGGACGCACGCCGCGAGCGGCTTGACGACCATGCCCTCACCGCCGCCGGCGGTCAGCTCCAGCCACCAGTCGGTGGCGGCCCGCACGGACGCCTCGTCCCCGGTGTCCACGAGGATCCGGCCGGTGCGCCGCAACAGCGGGGCACCGGACCGGTCGGCGGCGGCCCGTCCGTCGGCGTCGGCCAGCCGGTCCAGCCACGCCAGCTGCTCGTCGTGCGGTACGGCGGCCAGCGAACGGCCTGCCGCCGCGAGCAGCTGGAACGGCGCGAACCGTACGTCGTCCAGCCCGTCGGTGGTCCAGCAGTAGCGCCGGTACGCCTCGGTGAAGGCGGCCGCGTCGGCGGCCCGGCCGCGCTGGCGCTCCAGCAGGACGCCGGTGTCCACGCCCCGGGCCGCGGCCGCCTCCAGGGCGGCGAGGGCGTCCGGGAAGACGGCGCGGGAGGCCGCGCCGACGGCGGCGTACTGGTTGCGGAGCAGGCCGGTGGACTTCAGGGACCAGGGCAGCAGCTCGCCGTCGAACAGCAGCCAGTCCGTGTCGAGTTCCGCCCACAGGCCCGCGCCGTCGACCGCCGCGCGCAGGCGGGCGAGGAAGGCCTCCGTCACCTCGGGGTCCTGGAAGAAGGGGCGTCCGGTGCGGGTGTAGAGGGAGCCGGTGACGCCGCCCTCGACCCCGAACCGCGCGCGGGCCGCGTCGGCGTCGCGGCAGAGCAGGACGGTGGCGCGGGAGCCCATGTGCTTCTCCTGGCACACCACCCGCTCGACGCCGTCGGCGCGGTACTGGGCGAAGGCCTCGGCCGGGTGCTCCAGCCAGCCCTCCTGCGCGGCGGTGGCGGTCGGCGCCATGGTCGGCGGGAGGTAGGGCACCAGCCGGGGGTCCACCGCGAAGCGGCTCATGACCTCCAGGGCGGCGGCCGCGTTCTCCTCGCGGACGGCCACGTTGCCCAGGTGACGGGTCTCCACCACGCGGCGGCCCTGTACGTCGGCCAGGTCCAGCGGACGGCCGTCGTGCCCGCCCGGAACCTCGGCGACGAGCGGTTTGACCGGCTCGTACCAGACCTTCTCGGCCGGTACGTCGACCAGTTCGCGCTCGGGCCAGCGCAGGGCGGTCATCCGGCCGCCGAAGACGGCGCCGGTGTCGAGGCAGATGGTGTTGTTGATCCAGGTGGTGTCCGGGACCGGGGTGTGGCCGTAGACGACGACGGCCTTGCCCCGGTAGTCCTCGGCCCAGGGGTAGCGCACGGGCAGGCCGAACTCGTCGGTCTCGCCCGTGGTCTCCCCGTAGAGGGCGTGCGAGCGGACCCGGCCGGAGGTGCGGCCGTGGTACTTCTCCGGCAGGCCCGCGTGACACACCACCAGCCGGCCGCCGTCGAGGACGTAGTGGCTGACCAGGCCGGCGATGAACGTCCGCACCTCCTTCACGAACTCCTCGGACTCGCGCCCGAGCTGCTCGACGGTCTCCGCGAGGCCGTGGGTCAGCTGGACCTTGGAGCCCTTGAGGTAACGGCCGAGCTTGTTCTCGTGGTTCCCGGGGACGCACAGGGCGTTGCCGGACCCGACCATGCCCATCACCCGGCGCAGGACGCCGGGGCTGTCGGGGCCGCGGTCCACGAGGTCGCCGACGAAGACGGCGGTGCGGCCGTCGGGGTGGGCGCCGTCCTCGTAGCCCAGCTTGCCGAGCAGGGTCTCCAGTTCGGACGCGCAGCCGTGGATGTCACCGATGATGTCGAAGGGTCCGGTGAGGTGGGTCAGGTCGTTGAACCGCTTCTCCAGGACGACTTCGGCGGACTCGGCCTCCTCCACCGTGCGCAGCACGTGCACCTTGCGGAAGCCCTCGCGCTCCAGACCGCGCAGCGAGCGGCGCAGTTCGGAGCGGTGGCGCTGGATGACCCGGCGGGGCAGCCCGGCTCGGTCCGGGCGGGCCGCGTTGCGCTCGGCGCAGACGGACTCCGGCATGTCGAGGACGATGGCGATGGGCAGCACGTCGTGCTCGCGCGCGAGCCTGACGAGCTGACGGCGCGATTCCGGCTGGACGCTGGTGGCGTCTACGACCGTCAGGCGTCCGGCGGCGAGGCGCTTGCCCGCGATGTGGTGCAGGACGTCGAAGGCGTCCTTGCTGGCGCTCTGGTCGTTCTCGTCGTCGGCGACCAGGCCCCGGCAGAAGTCGGAGGACAGCACCTCGGTGGCTTT
This sequence comes from Streptomyces sp. NPDC004667, assembly GCF_040609475.1. Classification (NCBI taxonomy): domain Bacteria; kingdom Bacillati; phylum Actinomycetota; class Actinomycetes; order Kitasatosporales; family Streptomycetaceae; genus Streptomyces; species Streptomyces sp. NPDC004667. The sequence goes on from NZ_JBEXKC010000001.1 coordinate 97,361, forward strand.
GAAGTGCTTGCGGGCGAAGGTGGACTTCCCCGATCCGGTGGCTCCGATCAGGACGACGAGGGACAGGTCGGTGACGGGGAGGACGCGGTGGGTGGCGGGAGTGCTCATGCTGCCTCGCCCTCCTTCGGGGTGTCGGTGGTGGCGGCGGTGGTGCTGGTGGTGGTGGTTGCAGTGGTGCCGGTGGCGGCCGTGAAGACGGCCATCTGGGTCGGCGGACCCACCTCGGGGTCGTCCTCGCCGACCGGTACGTACGCCACGGTGTAGCCGTACCGGGCGGCGACCCGGCCGGCCCAGGCGCGGAACTCCTCGCGGGTCCATTCGAAGCGGTGGTCGCGGTGGCGGACGTGCCCGGCGGGCAGCGACTCCCAGCGGACGTTGTACTCGACGTTCGGCGTGGTCACGAGCACCGTGCGGGGGCGGGCCGCGCCGAAGACGGCGTACTCCAGCGCGGGCAGCCGCGGCAGGTCGAGGTGCTCGACGACCTCGCTGAGCACGGCCGCGTCGTAGCCGGCCAGCCGCTTGTCGGTGTAGGAGAGCGAGCCCTGGAGGAGGGTGACGCGGGAGCTCTGGCGCTCCCCCATCCGCTCCAGCCGCAGCCGCCGGGCGGCGGTGGCCAGCGCCCGCACCGACACGTCGACGCCGACGACCTCCGTGAAGGACACGTCCTTCAGCAGGGCCTGGACGAGCTGCCCCTGTCCGCAGCCCAGGTCGAGGACCCGGGCGGCCCCCGCGGAGCGCAGGGCGGCGAGGATCGCCTCGCGCCGGCGCACCGCGAGCGGGACCGATCGCTCCGCGCCGTCCCGGTGCTCCTCCGCGGCGTCGTCGAGTTCTCCCGCCTCGCTGCCGTCGGCCTCGGCGAGGCGAGCCAGCTCCAGGCGCTCCATCGCGTCCTGGGTGAGCCGCTTGTGCCGGGCCAGGTAGCGGGCGGCGATCAGGGCGTGCTCGGGGTGCGTCGCCAGCCAGCCGTCTCCGGCGCGCAGCAGCTTGTCGACCTCGTCGGGGGCGACCCAGTAGTGCTTGGCGTCGTCGAGCACGGGCAGCAGGACGTATAGCTGGCGCAGGGCGTCGTCGAGCTTCAGTTCGCCTTCGAGGACGAGCCGTACGTAGCGGCTGTCGCCCCACTCGGGGAAACGTTCGTCCAGCGCGACGGGCTCGGTGCGCACGGAGGTCCAGCCCAGCGGGCCGAACAGCCGCCGCACCAGGTCCGCGCCGCCCCGGGCGGGCAGCGCCGGGAGCTCGACGCGCAGCGGGCGCGGCTGCCCGGCCAGTTCGGGCCGGGCCGCGCACGTGCCGGCCAGGGCGCTGCGGAAGACCTTGCCGAGCGCGACGGCGAACAGGGAGGAGGCCGCGTAGGGGCGGTCGTTGACGTACTGCGCGAGCGCCGCGTCGGGGGCCGCGCCCCGGCCCTTGCCCTGGGAGCGCCGCACGAGCGCGACGGGATCCACCTCCATCAGCAAGGCCGCCGTGCACCGCTCGGCCGTGGCCTCGGGGTAGAACACGTGGGCGGTGCCGTGCGAGGTGGTGAACCCCTGGGCCCTGCCGGGGTGCTTGTGCAGCAGAAAGCCCAGGTCAGTGGCCGGATTCTCGGCGGTGCCCGTGGTGCTGATCGTGAGGAACATGCACTTCAGCATGACCGTGGCGGCGCCCTCGGGCCAACGGTTTTACCCTCCCCCGCGCCGGTGGCCCGCGGGTCGGGGGCTCACCCGCGGCCCGGGGCGCTGATCAGGACGGTCGGGTGCGCAGGGAGGCGATGGTGTCCGGTCCGACGCGGCAGCAGCCGCCGATGAGGCGGGCGCCGGCCGCACGCCAGGCCGCCACGTTCCAGGGGGCGGGGGCGGACGGGGGGTGCCAGGTGTGGGTGGCGGCGTCCCATGCGGAGCCGTCGTTGGGGTAGGCCACCAGGGGTTTGCCGGTGACGGAGGCGGCCGCCTCCAGGGCGGGGAGCACGTCGGCGGGGTCGCAGCAGTTGACGCCGACGGCGATGACCTCGGGGGCGGCGGCCGCGAGGGCGAAGGCCTCGTCGAGGGGCTGGCCGGCCCGGGTGCGGCCGGCCTCGACGGTGTAGGAGAGCCAGGCGCGGGCCCCGCTGCCGGCCAGGACGCGCAGCAGGGCCTCGGCCTCCACGGTGTCGGGGACGGTTTCCAGGGCCAGTACGTCCGCCCCGCCCAGGGCCTCGATCCGGGGCCGGTGGAAGGCGGCCAGCCGGGCCACGCCCAGGCCGTACCGGCCCCGGTACTCGGAGCCGTCGGCGAGGACCGCCCCGTACGGGCCCACGGAGGCGGCCACCCACACCTCGTGGCCGGCGGCCCGCGCGGCCCGGTCGGCCACCCGGACGCCTCGCCGCAGCAGGGCCGGGTCGTCCCCGACCTGGTAGCTCGCGGTGATCAGCACCTCGGCGCCGGCCCGGACGTACGCCGTGTGGGCGCGCTCCACCTGGTCCGGGTGCTCGGCGAGCACCCGGCCGGTCCACAGGCCCCCGGACAGGTCGCAGCCCTGGGCGGCGAGCTGGTTGCTGAGCCCGCCGTCCAGGAGGACGTTCCGGACGTCCAGGGCGTCGGCGAGCGGGCCGGTCGCGCGGGGCATGGCCGGTTGCCTCCTAACCGAGCTCGGAGAGCACCCGGGCGGAGATGAGCTCCAGGTGATCGAGGTCGTCGAGGTCGAGGAGCTGCAGGTAGACGCGGGAGGAGCCGATGGCGGCGTAGGCGCCGATCTTGTCGACGACCTCGGCCGGGGAGCCGGCGAGACCGTTGGCCTTCAGCTCGTCCACCTCGCGGCCGATGGCGGCGGCCCGGCGGGCCACCTCGGCGTCGTCCTTGCCCACGCACACCACCAGGGCGTTGGAGTAGACGAGGTCGTCCGCCGCGCGGCCCGCCTGCTCGGCGGCCTCCCGGACCCGGCCGAACTGCCGCTCGCTGTCCGCGATCGACGCGAACGGCATGTTGAACTCGTCGGCGTACCGGGCGGCGAGGCGCGGGGTGCGCCGGGCGCCGTGGCCACCGATCAGGACGGGCACCTTTGCCTGGGCGGGCTTGGGCAGGGCCGGGGAGTTCTCCAGCCGGTAGTGGTCGCCCCGGTAGTCGAAGGTGGCGCCCGGCTCTGTGGCCCACAGGCCGGTGATGACGGCCAGCTGCTCCTCCAGCCGGGCCATCCGCTCCGCGGGGAAGGGGATCCCGTACGCCTTGTGTTCCTCCTCGAACCAGCCCGCGCCCAGGCCGAGTTCGATCCGGCCGCCGGACATCCGGTCGACCTGGGCGACCTGGATCGCGAGGACTCCGGGCAGCCGGAAGGTACCGGCCGTCATCAGCGTGCCCAGCCGGATCCGCCGGGTCTCGCGGGCCAGACCCGCGAGCGTGATCCAGGCGTCGGTCGGGCCGGGCAGCCCGTCGGCCGATCCCATCCGGAGGTAGTGATCAGAGCGAAAGAACGCGTCGAACCCGAGGTCTTCGGTGGCCTTGGCGACGGTCAGGAGGGTGTCGTAGTCGGCGCCCTGCTGCGGCTCGGTGAAAATGCGGAGGTCCATGCCTTCCATCCTGCCCTTCCGACCCCTGCCGGGTGAATCTGCGTCAACGGCAGGTTCACCCCCCGCCCGGCCAGTGACCAGCACGGATGGGGCTCGTTGGCTCGGACGGAGCCGGACCGCCCGGCCCGCGCGCCGGCGGCCACTCGCCGGTGCGTCCACCGCCCCCTTCCACTCGGAGGGGCCAGGGCCGAGGAGGCCGCCATGTCCCACGAGGCCGTGCCGCAGACCCGCCGGGAAGACGGACAGACCGGGCAGGAAATCGAGCAGAGCGGGCAGGCTGCACACGACCGAGCGAGCCAGGAGCCCGCGGTACCCGCCCAGGACGGTGGCGCGCCGAAGGGCCTGCTGCAGCAGATGGAAGAGCTGATGGCCGCGCTGAACGCCGACCTGTCCCGGCTCGACGCCGACCTCCAGCACTCCGCGGACCGCGCCCCCTCCGGCACGCCGGTCTCCCCGGGCGGCCACACGCACGAGAGCGAGCGCAGCTCCGACCGCTCCGGCTGACCGTGCGCGGGTCCCGTCGCCCACGGCGGGACCACCCGGCCCCCGGTCTCAGACCACCCCCGAGGCCGACCCCCGTTCCCGTACGGTCATCCGGCGCAGCAGTGCGCGGACCCGGTCGCTCGACTCGTCGGCCGCGTCGATCGACTCTATGCACTGCCAGTACAGGCCCTCGTCGTCCGTGCCGCAGGCCACGCCGACGAGTGCTATCCCCACCTCGCCGAGCAGTGCCTGCAGTCCCAGCAGTGCCTGTCGCGCGTCGGTCACCTCCGTCAGCCGCGCGGCGCGCGGCGGCTGTTCGGGCGCGCTGCCCTCACCGCGCAGCGCCGCCCGGTCGATGACCCCGCAGCCTCTGCCTCCCGCTTCCCCCAGTCCCCGTGCCTCCGCTCTCAGCTCCGGCGGTCCCGTGACCGCCAGCCAGCTCCCTATCCCCTGCGCCAGCGCCTGGGCCTGCCAGGCCTCGCCGACGATGTCCCACGCAGCTCCGCTCTGTGCCAGCGCGTGCCGGCCGGCCGCGATGAGCCGTACCGCATCCATATGCCGTCCCCCGTCCGCACGACATCCCGCCGTCCTTCACTACCCAGAGTGAAGGCAAGGAGCCAGTAAAGCCAGGGGTATTCGGAAATCTGTGGACACAAACATGGTTGTGGATGACGCTATCACTCCGAAGAGTGACGATCAGAGGTCGAACTGCCGGTCTCCGGGAAGCGGAGCTCGTTCCTCTCGATCTTCGCGGCGAGCGCATCCAGCACATCCACCCCGAGAACCTCACAGAATTGCAGCAGATACGCGAGCACATCGGCCACCTCATCGGTCACCCGATGGGCGCTTTCGGGCTTCTCCATGATCGCGGCCGACTGTTCCGGTGTCAGCCACTGGAAGATCTCGACCAGTTCGGACGCCTCGACGCTCAGGGCCACGGCGAGGTTCTTGGGCGTGTGGTACGGGCCCCAGTCCCGGGCGGCCGCGAAGTCGGCCAGCCGTCGCTGGAGCCGGTAGAGCCGTTCGCCGTGCGGGGGCTCGGGCTCGGGGTTCTCGGGGACAGCACTCATGGGACCAGGTCTACCACCGAGACGCCGGGGAGCCCACGCCCGGTTCCCGCGGTCTCCTCACCCACCGCGGCGGCCAGCCGGACATGGCCGCGCCCGCCGGACAACAGGGCCAGGCGCAGCAGTTCGGCGCTCTGCCCCCGGTCCAGACCGCGATCGAGGTCGTCGGCGAGGACGGTGAGCGCCTGCCGGGCGGCCAGCACGTCGGCGACCGGCTCCACCTGGAGCACCCCGGGCCCGGTGAGCAGGACGAGGGCCAGCGCGAGGAAGCGGAGTTCGCCCGCGCCGAGCCGGCCGAGGGCGGTCGCGGGCAGGCCGGGACCCCGGTCCAGCACCGCCGCCACCAGCCCCCCACCCGGACCGCCCGGACCACCCAGACCACCCGGACCGCCGACCACACCGCCGACCGCGCCGCCACCCGGACCGGCGGCCGCGCCCCGTACGTCCAGCCCGGTGACCGGCCCGGCGCAGCCGGTGCGGGCCGCCGCCGCCAGCAGGGCGTGCCGGGTGGCGCACTCGTGGCGGGTCCGGCGCAGTACGTCGGCCAGGTTCCGGCAGTCGCTCCGCAGCCGGCCGTCGCCCTGTGCGACGGGCGCGCGCATCCGCTCGGGCCGGGGGTCGCAGGGGAACACCGAGCGCAGGGCGACCACGACCTGCTCGGCGGCGGCGAGCACCCGGCGCTGCCCGGCGGTGGAGCCGGCCACCCGCAGCGGCAACAGGGCCGTGGCGAGCCGGTCGTCGGGGAGCGGGGCGCGGGTCACGCCGATGGCGCCGCCGGTGAACCAGGCGGCCTGGACGGAGGGGCGGCGCGGGTCGCGCAGGGCGGTGGTGAGCAGGATCTGGCCGTCCTGGGCGAGGCGTTCGCCGACGACCCGCAGCGTGGGTTCGGCCTGGACGGCGAGGTCGAGGCGGACGGGCCCGGCCGGGCCGTCGACGGTGCAGCCGATGCGGAAGCCCCGCCGCCCGTCCGGGTCGGGGACGGCCCGTTCGGGCACGTGGGCCACCGGGTCGGGGAACACCTCGTCCAGGGCGGCCCCGGAGGCGAGCCGGGACAGGGCCGCGTAGGCGGCCAGGGCCTGGGACTTGCCGCTGCCGCTGGCCCCGGCGAACAGGGTCACGGGGCCGAGCGGGAAGGCCGCCGCCCGGTGCCGGCCGAAGGCGGCCAGCCGCAGTTCGGTGACCGCGGGCCGCCTCGGCCCCGCGATCGCCCCTAAAGAGGCGGCGGGAGGGGTGGCGGGGGAAGCGGGAGAAGAAGCGGAACCGGGAGGAGAGGGGCGGGAATCCGCGGAGGTACGGGATTCGGAAGGGAGGTCGGCGGCGGGCCGTGCCGCGTCCAGGGTGGCGTCCATGGCCGGACGGTACGGTCCGGCGGCCCGCCTCCGGGTACGGCGAACCGTTCCACCGCCCCGACCTTCCTACGATCGGGGGACGGCCGCCGCCGCGATCCCCTCGACCTCGGTCCCGACCGGCGCCAGCAGGAAGACGTTCCGGTCGACCCGGTGCATCCCGCTGCCGAGTCCGAAGACGACACCGCTGCTGAAGTCGAGGATCCGCTTGGCCACTTCACCGTCCGCGCCCGTGAGGTCGAGGAGCACCGGGATCTGCGCGATCAGGTACTCCGCCACCTCCCGGGCGTCGGCGAAGATCTGGACCCGGATCACCACGAAGCGCCGCTGCTCCGCCGCGGACGCCCCGGGCGCCGTGGGGATCGTGCGGTGGTCCACCCGGGAGGGCCATTCGTTGCGACTGCGCAGGGGTACCACCTGCGCGAGTCCCTCCCACTGTTCGTCAGTGACGTCGTACCTGCTCACCGGGCCGCCTCGGCCGTGCGCTTCATGTGCATCCCCCCATCCTCTCGCGTTTCACCCGTTCAGCCCAACACCGACACGAAGGACGTAGGGTCGCCGCCATGACCAATGGCGACGAGGTCCGCACGGTACGCGACATCACAGGCGGCGGCCCCGTCCGGCGCGCCGCGCCGGGTACCGGTGGCCTGATTCCGTCCCCCCGGGGCCGGCAGCGGGCGGACGCGGTCCGCAACCGGGCCCAGATCCTGGGCGCCGCCGAGCAGTTGTTCACCGAACGGGACCCCCGGACGGTGACGATGGACCAGATCGCCAAGGCCGCCGGGGTCGGCCGGGCCACCCTGTACCGCCGGTTCCCCGACCCGGCGTCCGTCGCCGCCGCCCTCCTCGACGAACACGAGCGCGTCCTGCAAGGCCGCCTGGCCTTCGGCCCGCCGCCGCTGGGACCCGGAGCACCGCCGGCGGAGCGGCTCGCGGCGTTCTACGCCGCCGCGCTGGCGCACCTGGAGCGACACCTGCCACTGGCCCTGGGCATCCGCCCGGGGCCCGACCGTTTCGGCCGCGCCACCTACCGGCACTGGCGGGCGCACGTGCGGAGCCTGCTGGTGGACGCCGGCGCGGTCGACCCCGACGCCGACGTGGACGTACTGCTCAGCCCGCTCGCGCCGGAGGTCTACCAGTTCCAGCGGCACTCCCTCGGCCTGCCCCCCGAACGGATCGCCGAGACCCTCGGCCGGCTGGCCCGCGGGGTACTCCCCGATCGACGAATAGGTTAGGTTAGGCATACCTAACCCGCTTGCTCGGATGATGGAGACCTCCGCATGCGCCTGTCCGGTGATCCCGCCACTCCCGCCACGGCCCGGCCCAGCGACGCCGAGCGCGTCCGGTCCGTGCTGGCCGCGGCCCACTCCATGACCGTGGTCGTCGACGGCGTCCAGCACGAGGTGCGCCACCTCGACGGCTCCGACGTCCTCGGACGGCTGCACCTGCACCCGGCCGCGCCCGCCGCCGGGGAGACGGGCCTCCCGCTGCCCGACGAGCGCCCCGCGATCCGGCTGGAGTTCACCGACGTCGCCCCGACCCCGGTGCGCGACCGGGTGCGCGCCCGCGTCACCGTCCTGGGCCGCCTCCTCACCCCCTACTCCGGTGACGGCCACGCCGACGAGGGGGCCGCTCCCGGCGGCAGCACCTGCGTCGAGTACGGCCAGGCGGTTCTGGAGACCGCGGACGGGACCGCGTACATCGGGCTGGAGGAACTGGACCGGGCCTGGCCCGACCCGCTCGCCCCGTACGAGGCCGGCATGCTCACGCACATGCTCGACGACCACCCCGAGCTCGTCACCCTGCTGCTGCGGCTGGTGCGGCCGGCGCCCACGGCCGCCGTGGTCCGCGCGCTGCCGCTCGCCCTGGACCGGTACGGGATCACCCTGCGCCTGGAGGAGCGCCGCGGGCACCGCGACGTACGGCTGCCGTTCCCCTCCCCGCTGGACGACGTAGAGCAGTCGGGTGCCCAGATCCAGGCCCTGCTGAGCGCGGCCCGGCGGCGTTCGCACCGCAACACCCTGCCGGCCTGAGGACCGCCGGAGTCCTGCTGGAGCCCTTCTGGAGTCCGGGAACCGGGCGCCCGTCTTCCGGAACAGTCTCCGGAACAGGACCGTTGGGTCGTACATGAAGGCAATCACCTACAGCACCTACGGAACCCCGACCGCGTTAGAGCTCGTCGAGGTACCGGAGCCCAAGGTCGGGCCGGGCGAGGTCCTCGTCCGCGTCAAGGCCGCGGGCGTCAACCCCGTCGACTGGAAGCTCGCCGCCGGCTTCCTCGGTCACGTCCTGGAAGTCCGCCACCCCGTCATCCCCGGCTGGGACGTGGCGGGAACGGTCGAGGCCGTCGGCCCCGACACCTACGACTACGCCGTCGGCGACGAGGTCTACGGCTACGTCCGCAAGGAGTGGGTGCAGCTGGGCACGTACGCCGAGCTGGTCGCCGCCCCCGTGCGCACCCTCGCCCCCAAGCCGCGCGGGCTGACCTTCGAACAGGCCGCCGGCCTCCCCCTGGCCGGACTCACGTCCTACCAGGCCGTCACCCGGGCGGGCGTCACTGCCGGTCAGACCGTCGTCATCCACTCGGCCGCCGGCGGCGTCGGCTCGCTGGGCGTACAGATCGCGGTCCACCTCGGCGCCCGCGTCATCGGCACGGCGAGCGCCCGCAACCACGACTACCTGCGGTCCCTGGGCGCCGAGCCGGTGCTGTACGGGGACGGGGTGGCCGAGCGGGTCCGGGAGCTGGCGCCCGGGGGCGTCGACGCCGGCCTCGACTTCTACGGCGAGGGCGGCGTCGAACTGCTGCAGTCGATCGTCCGGCCGGGCGGCCCGGTGATCTCCGTCGCCGACAACGACGCCGATTCCAAGGGCGCCAAGCACATCTGGGCGCGCGCCTCCACGGCCGACCTCACCGCGCTCGCGGAGCTCGCCGACGCGGGCACGATCACCGTCAAGGTGGGACACGTCCTGCCGCTCTCCGACGCCTCCGCCGCGTGGGAACTGAGCGCGACGGGCCAGGCCCGCGGCAAGATCGTCCTCACCGTCTGAGTACGGGGAACGCCCGCGGGGCGGCCGGAGTTCCGCCCTCCGGCCGCCCGCACGCCACCTCCCGGCGCCGGCCGGGAGGTCCGCTCACCCGGTCGGCCGGGCGTACCGGTTGGCGGGACGCGGCAGGCCGTAGTTCTCCCGGAGCGTGGCGCCGGTGTACTCGGTCCGGAAGAGGCCGCGGCGCTGGAGGACCGGCACGACGTGGTCGACGAAGTCGGTGAGGCCGGTGGGCAGGACGGGCGCCATGATGTTGAAGCCGTCGGCGGCGCCGTGCGTGAACCATTCCTCCAGCTGGTCGGCGATCTGCTCGGGGGTGCCGGCGTACACGCGGTGGCCGCGCCCGGCTCCGAGGCGGGCGATCAGCTCGCGCAGGGTGAGCCCGTCCCGGCGGGCCAGTTCGGCGACGAGCGTGAAGCGGCTCTTGTTGCCGTTGATGTCCCGCTCCTCGGGGAGGGCGGGCAGCGGGCCGTCGAGGTCGGCCCCGGTGAGGTCGACGCCGAGCATGCCGGAGAGCTGCGCGAGACCGTACTCGGGCACCTGGAGTTCGGTGAGCTCCCGCTCCAGGGCCTTCGCCTCGGCCTCGGTGGAGCCGATGACGGGGGCGATGCCGGGCAGCACGAGGAGGTCGTCCTCGGCGCGGCCGTAGCGGGCCAGGCGGGACTTGAGGTCCTTGTAGAAGGTCTGGCCGTCGGCGAGGGTCTGCTGGGCGGTGAAGACGGCCTCCGCGTACCGGGCGGCGAACTCCTTGCCGTCCTCGGAGGAGCCCGCCTGGACGAGGAGCGGGTAACCCTGGGGCGAGCGGGGGACGTTGAGCGGGCCGGCGACACCGAAGTACTCGCCCCGGTGGGCGGCGGGGTGCAGCTTGCCGGTGTCGGCGTAGACGCCGCCCTCCTTGTCGAGGACGATCGCGTCGTCCTCCCAGCTGTCCCAGAGTTTGGTGGCGACGTCGAGGAACTCGCGGGCCCGGTCGTAGCGGAGGCCGTGCTCCAGGTGTTCGTCGCGGTTGAAGTTGCGGGCCTCGTCGACCGTGCCGGAGGTGACGATGTTCCAGCCGGCGCGGCCGTTGCTGATGTGGTCGAGGGAGGCGAACTTCCGGGCGGTGTGGAAGGGCTCGTTGAAGGTGGTGGAGACGGTCGCGATGAGCCCGATGTGCTCGGTCACGGCGGCGATGGCGGAGAGCAGGGTCAGCGGTTCGAAACCGCCCAGGGCGTTGTGGCGGGCCTTGCCCCAGAGGGCGAGGCCGTCGGCGAAGAAGATCGAGTCGAGGCGGCCGCGTTCGGCGGTGCGGGCCAGTTCCTGGAAGTAGCGCAGGTCGGTGACGCGCTCGGGGCTGGCGTCCGGGTGGCGCCAGGCGGCGTCGTGGTGGCCGGCGTTCATCAGGAAGGCGTTGAGGTGGAGGGTGCGGCGGGGTGCGGGCATGTCTGTTCCCTGTCGGTGGGCGCGGAGGGCGCTCCGCGGGTGGTGGGTGTCGCGGGCCCGGGTGGCGGGGGGCCGGGAGGCGAGGGGCCGGGGAAGCGGGGCCGGGGAGGTCAGGCGGCGGGGACGCGCCAGAGGCTGAGGCGGCGTTCGATCGCGACCAGGACCTGGTTGAAGGCGACGCCGATCGCGGAGATCGTCACGATCCCCGCGTACATCTGCGGGATCGCGAAGTTGAACTGCGAGGCGTTGATCAGGTAGCCGAGCCCCGCCTTCGCGCCGATCATCTCGGCGGCCACGAGGACGAGGATCGAGACCGCGCCCGCCAGCCGGATGCCGGTGAAGATCACCGGGACGGCGGACGGCAGGATCACCTTCTGGAAGAGCCGGGGCGTGGACAGGTCCATCGAGCGGGCCAGCCGGACCAGGGTGGGGTCGGCGTTGCCGACGGCGCTGATGGTGTTCAGCAGGATCGGCCACACGCAGGCGTAGACGACGATCGACACCTTCGAGGTCTCCCCGATGCCGAGGAGCAGGACGAAGACGGGCAGCAGCGCGAGGGCGGCCGTGTTGCGGAAGAGCTCCAGCAGGGGGCCGAGGAAGGCGGCGACCGGCCGGTACCAGCCGATCAGCAGGCCCAGCGGGACGGCGATCGCCACCGCGATGGCGAAGCCGCCGAAGGAGCGGGTGAGGCTGGCCCGGGTGTGCTCGCCGAGTTGCCCGTCGCCGAGCAGGTCCCACCAGGCGCGGGCCACCTCGCTGGCCGGCGGCAGGAAGGTGGCGTCGACCAGTCCGGCCCGGGGCGCCGTCTCCCACACGGCGAGCAGGAGCAGGACCGCGGCCGAGCGCAGCAGGCCGGCCCGCAGCCACCGGAGCACCACCCCGGCCCGGAGCGAAGCCCGGCGCGGGGCGCGGGCGGGTACCGGCGGGCGCGGAATCCCGGGGCTCGGTGCGGGTCCGCCGACGGGGTCGGGGGCCGGTGCGGGTCCGCCGACGGGCGCCGGGGCCGGGGTAGGCGTTCCCGGGGCGGCCTCCACGGCGGACGCGGGGGCCGAGGTGGCCTCCGCGGCGGGTGCCGCAGGCGAGGTGGCCTGCGCGGCGCGCGCCGGGGCCGGGGCGGGACCCACGGCAGGGGCCGGGGCCGAAAGGGCCTGCGCTGCGGGTGCCGGGGCCGGGGCGGGAGCCACGGCAGGTGCCGGGGCTGGGGCGGGAGCCACGGTAGGGGTCGGGGCCGGGAGGGCCTGTGCGGTGGGTGTCGGGGGTGGGGTGGGAGTCAGCGTGGTGGTGGCTTGTTCCCGGCGGGTGTCGGTGCTCATGCGGCGGCCTCTTCCTTCTCCAGTCGCTGGGCGCGGGCCACCTCGTCGTGGAGCAGGGTCCAGATCTCGTGGCGGTAGCGGGCGAACTCCGGGCTGGAGCGCAGGTCCTCGCCCGTGGCACCGGCGGCCCGGTCGCCGAAGGAGACCGGGACGACCTCCTTGACCCTGCCCGGCCGGGAGGTGATGACGGCCACCTTCTGGCCCAGGTACACGGCCTCCTCGATGCCGTGCGTGATGAAGACGACGGTCTTGCCGGTGCGCTGCCAGATGCGGCGCAGCTCGTCCTGGAGGGACTCGCGGGTCTGCGCGTCGAGTGCGGCGAACGGCTCGTCCATCAGCAGCACGTCCGGGTCGTAGGCCAGCGAGCGGGCGATCGCGACCCGCTGGCGCATGCCGCCGGAGAGCTCGTGCGGGTGCCGGTCCTCGAATCCGGTGAGGCCGACCAGGTCCAGGAACTCCCGTGCTCTGGAGGCCCGTTGGCGTCGCGGGACACCCGTGGCCTCCAGGCCGAACTCGACGTTGCCCAGCGCGGTGCGCCAGGGCAGCAGGGCGTACTGCTGGAAGACGATGCCCCGGTCCAGCCCCGGGCCGGTGACCGGTTCGCCGTCGAGCAGGATCCGTCCCGAGGTGGGGCGGGTGAGGCCGCCGAGGAGGTCCAGGAGGGTGGACTTGCCGCAGCCGCTGGGGCCCACGACGACCATGAACTCCCCCGTGCCGATCTCCAGGTCGATCCCGTCGAGCGCCGTGAACTCCTCTCTGCGTTTCTTGTCCTTGGTGGGGAAGGTCTTGGTGACGGACTCGAACACGATCTTCGCCATGGTGTCCGTCAGCCCTTCCCGTTGCCGTTGAACTCGTTGGTGAACAGGTCCGCGGCGCGCAGCCGGCCCTTCTTGATCTCGCCGCGCTCGGCGAGCCAGTCGATCCAGAGCTGGAACTCCTTCTCCTCGATCCGGCCCGCGGGCGCGGCGACCCCGTAGGAGCGCCAGTACTTCAGGGTCGAGGCGTCCTCGTTGCGGCCGCGCTTGCGGACGATCTCCGTCATCCGGGCGATGACCTCCTCGCGCGGTGTGGTGCGGGACCAGTCGATGGCCTTGCCCACGCCCGTCACGAAGGTCCGTACGGTGTCCGGGTTCTCCTTGATGAAGCGCTCGGTCATCACGTACGTGCCGCCGCTGAAGGCGCCCAGCAGGTCGAAGTCGCTGAACAGCGGGCGGACGCCGCCGGCCGCGACGGCCTTGTCGCGCAGCACCCCGCTGAGGACGCCGACCTCGATCTGCTTCTGTCTCAGGGACTGTTCGGTGTTGACGGGCGGGACGACCAGGGCCTCGACCTTGTCGGACTCGGCCCGCGAGAGGCCGCCCCGGCTCAGGTAGATGTCGAGGAGGGCCTGCGCGTGGGCGCCCAGGGTGTTCATCCCGACCTTCTTGCCGATCAGGTCGCGGGGGCCGCGCAGGGGGCTGTCCTCCAGGACGTAGTAGCCCAGGTTCGTCTCCTTGTCGGAGCCGTAGTACGAGATCACGGCCTTCACCGGGGCCTTGCCCGCGACGAGTTTGACGACCGCGCCGTTGAACGCGCCGCCGAAGTGGGTCTGGCCGGTCGCGGCGGACTGGATGTCCTGCGGGCCGCTGATGGTGTTGCCCACCCAGTCCAGGGTGAGGTTGCCGAGGAAGCCGAGGTCGGCGGCGAGTTCGGGAAGGGTGACGGCGCCGACGGCGCCCTGGTACTTCAGGGTGGTGATCTGCTTGCCGGGTGCGGCGGCGGGTCCGGAGGCGGACCCGCCGGTCGCGGTGGCCGTGCCGCAGCTCACCGCGGCCGCCGAGATGCCGAGCAGGGTGAGGAACTGGCGCCGGGAGCGGGTGATCGGGGTGGGGACTGCGGGCATGGCGGATCCTTGTCGCTGGCTGCGGGGTGGTCGGGGGCTCGGGGTCAGGGGGCCGGGCTGAGGGCGGCGGCCCCGGAGGCGCGCAGGGCGTCGGAGAACTCGTCGACGGCCTGGAAGAGGTCCAGTTCCGCCTCGGGGCGCAGCCGGTCGGGTCCGGCCCCGCGCTCGACGGAGGAGTCCAGGACGAACCGGCCTGCGGTCACGTGCCGGGCGCCGAGGGCGGCGAGGACCGGGCGCAGGGCGTAGTCGATGGTCAGGACGTGGGCGAGGCTGCCGCCGGTGGCGAGCGGGAGAACCGTTTTGCCGGCCAGGCCGTCCTGCGGGAGCAGGTCGAGGAAGGCCTTGAGCAGGCCGGTGTACGAGGCCTTGTAGACCGGGGTCGCGATGACCAGGCCGTCCGCTTCGGCGACGGCTTCGAGCGCCCGGCGGATCTCCGGCTCGGCGCGGCGGGCGGCGAGGAGGTCGGCGGCGGGCAGGTCGCGTACGGCGAGGTGGGCGGTCTCGAACCCGGAGTGGGAGAGCCGGCGCAGCACGTGGTCGGCGACGACGGCGGTGCGGGAGTGGGTGGAGGGGCTGCCGGTGAGGGCGAGCAGCTTGGGCACGGTGGCTCCTCGGGCGGAGGGCGGGCCGGGCGGCGGCCCGGAGGGAACGGGGATCAGACGGAGGCCTGTGCCTCGGAGGTGCCGGCGTCGCCGGACGCGCCGGAGGGGATGCCGAAGGAGGGGGCCGGGACGGTCTCGGGGCTGATCAGGCGCGAAGGCACCCCGTCGGGGCCGACCGGGACGTCACCGTCGACGGTGACGCGGCGCAGGGTGCGCTCGTGGTCGTCGGAGTCGTCCACGCCGTAGTGCTGGGTGGCGCGGTTGTCCCAGATCGCGACGTCGCCTGCCCGCCACTGCCAGCGGACGGTGTTCTCGGGGCTCTCGATGTGGGCCTGGAAGAGGTCCAGGAGGGTACGGGAGTCACGGCCGGTGAGGCCGTTGACGCGCTGGACGAAGTTGCCGAGGAGCAGGGTGCGTTCGCCGGTCTCGGGGTGGACGCGCACCACCGGGTGCTCGGTGAGGAACTTCGTGGAGGTGAAGACCTCGCGGTACTGGGCGAGCGCCTCGGGAAGGGCGTCGGGCTTGAGGGCCGCGTAGTCGTACTCGTTGGAGTGGACGGCCCGCAGGCCGTCGGCCAGGGCGCGGAGCGGCTCGGGGAGGTGGGTGTAGGCGGTGGCGGTGTTGGCCCAGAGGGTGTTGCCGCCGTACGGGGGGATGGTGACGGCGCGGAGGATGGAGAAGGCGGGGTAGGCGGGGACGAAGGTGACGTCGGTGTGCCACTGGTTCGCGCGGGCGCCGTGGTGGGAGTCGATGCCGAGGGCGTAACGGCCGTCGGCGGAAGGGACGGTGGGGTGGGCGACCGGCGTGCCGAGCAGCCCGGCGAAGGCTTCGTGGCCTGCCTCGTCGAGGTGGCCCTGGCCGCGGAAGAAGACGACCTTGTGGGCGAGGAGGGCGGTGCGGATCTCGGCGACGGCCTCGGGGGCGAGGTCCCCGCCGAGCCGTACGCCGCCGATCTCGGCTCCGATGCGGCCGCCGAGCTTCGTGACGGTGGTGGCGGTGGCGGTGGTGAGCGTGGTCACGGGAACTCCCTGGGTGCGGGTGGTGGATTTACTTCCGCTGCGGAAGAAATGAGTCGAGGCGTGCGGGTGCGACGGATCGGAACTGGTTTCAGGGGGCCCGGGACAGCGGGCCCCACTCCTCCCCCGCGACGGACGGCCGCCCGGCCGGAGGCCCCGCCCACGAGGCCGGAGCCCGGAGCCGGAGCCCAGGGCCGGCAGAGCGAGCCCGTGGAACCGGGGCTCCGGACCGTGGGCCCGGTCCGGCTCCGTCAGGGGAACCGGGAGCGGAGGTCCGAAGTGCACGGGCCGAAGGGCCGATCGGGAGGGCGGTTCCGCCGAGCCCGATGCGGTCCGAGCCCCTCGGGGGAACCCGGTCCGACGGGCCCTCCGGACCCGGGTTCCCCCGAGGGAACGGCCCTTGGCGGACGGGTCAGGACGGCCGGTCCGGGGTCCCGGACGCTACCGGCACGAGGGCCGGCTCCGGCGAGGCGACGGCCCCGCCGCGTACGGGCCGGGGCCGGGCCCGCCGGAGCGGGCTCCGGGGCCCGGGGCGCGGGTCAGGAGCAACAGGGGCCCGGACACCGGTCCGGCGCGGGACAGGGGCCGGGGGTGCAGAGCCGCGGGGCGAGGTGGACGTTCGCGGTCATGACCCGGAGCCTGTCAGCGCCCCCGTCACGGGTCAACCCCCGCCCCACACCCGGCCCCGAACCCTCCGCACCGGCGCTGACCTGCCCTTTCCTCACCAACCGGCGGCCGAAAACCATGGCTGGATTTCACGGCCCCGCAATGCCACCGCCACGCACCGCGCGCCCCGCACGCTCCGGGGCCGCCGCCCGGCCGGGCGGGCGGGCGACAACCCGACGCCCGCGCCGGCGCCGGCGCCCCGCAGGGTCCGGCATGATCGGGGGATGACGCGAATGGCCGGGGACCGGCGGGGGGTCGCCAATGCCGCCTCCGTGTTGCGGACGGTGCTCGACCACGGGCCCGTGGCCCGCAGCGGGATCCCCCCGCTGTGCGGGCTGAGCCCCGCCGCGGTGTCGCGGCAGACCACCGGCCTGCTCCGCGCCGGGCTGCTGCGCGAGCTGCCCGACCCCGTCTGCCGGGCCGCCTCCGGCCGGCCCCGGATCCCGCTGGACCTGCACACCGGGGCCGTCGGCGGGCCGGTCGCCGCCGGGCTGCACATCGGGGTGCCCGCCTCCACCTTCAGCCTCGTCGACCTGCGCGGGCAGGTCCTGGCCCGCCGCGCCTTCCCCCACCGGGACCCGCTCGACCCGGCCCTTTCCGGCCGCATCGCGGCGGAACTCGGCCATTTCCTGCGGGAGCGCGCCCCCGGCGGCCGGCCCCTCCTCGGCGTCGGCGCCGCACTCGGCGGCTGGGTCCGGCCCGACACGGGGACCGTCGTACGGCATCCCGCGCTCGGCCGGCGGCAGTGGCCGCTGGCCGCCGAGCTGGCACGGGCCCTCGGCCTGCCGGTGCACGTGGACAACCACGCCCGCGCCGTCGCCGGGGCCGAGATCCTCTTCGGGCATCCGGCGGCCCGCCGGAGCCTGGTGCACCTGTTCATCGGCAACGTCGTCGACGCCGCGTTCGGCATCGAGGGCACGGTCCACCAGGGTCCCGGCTCCGCCGCGGGCGACGTGGCGCACCTGCCGGTGCCCGGGTCCGGGGCCGTCTGCGCGTGCGGGCGTACGGGCTGCCTCCAGGCGACCGCCTCCGACACCGCACTCGGCGCCGAGGCCGTGCGGCGCGGGATCGTGCCCGATCCGTCCGTCGCCCTCCTCGTCGACGCCGCGGCGGCCGGCGACCCCCGGGCGGACCGGCTGCTGCGCGAGCGGGCCCGGGACGTCGGACGGGCCGCGGCACTGCTGCTCGACGTGTTCAACCCGGCGGTGATGGTCGTCACCGAGCTGTCCTGCGTACTGCACGAGGGCTACCTGGACGAGATCCGCGCCGCCGCCGTCGAGCGCTCGCACGTGTGCGACGATCCCGCGCGGATCATCTCCCCGCACGCCGGTCCGGCCGTCCTCCCGCAGGCCGCCGCGACGGTGCTGCTGGACCCGCTGTTCCGCGACCCGGCCGGGCTGACCTGGGAGTGCGAGATCACATCCGGCGGTTATGGTCTCGGTTGATCGGGCCCCCCTAGCATTCGAGCCATGACGGTCCTGCCTGACGACGGGCTCTCCCTGGCCGCCGAATTTCCCGAAACGACACATGAGCAGTGGCAACGCCTGGTCGAGGGCGTACTGCGCAAGTCGGGCAAGGAAGTATCCGGCGAGGCGGCGGAAGACGCGCTGTCCACCACACTCGAGGACGGGCTCATCACCCGCCCGCTGTACACGGCACGCCCCGACGGGGACGGCCCCGACACCGGTTTCCCGGGCTTCGCACCCTTCGTGCGCGGCGGGACGCCCGCCGGGACCGGCACCTCCGGCTGGGACGTGCGCCAGCGGTTCGCGGGCAGCGACCCGGTACGGATCAACGAGGCGGCCCTCGCCGACCTCGAGAACGGCACCACCTCCCTCTGGCTGACCGTCGGCCGGGGCGGTCTGCCGGCCGACGGCCTCGCGCGGGCACTGGAGGGCGTCTACCTCGACCTCGCGCCCGTGGTCCTGGACCCGGGAGCCGAATACGCCGACGCCGCACGGGCGTTGCTCGCCCTGTACGCCGAGCGGGGGGTGGCCCCGCGGGACGCGCGCGCCGCCCTGGGCATCGACCCGCTGGGGCACGAGGCCCGCACAGGTGAGGCCCTGGACCAGGCGCCCGCCGTCGAGCTGGCCCGGGAGGCGGCCGCCTCCTGGCCCGGCGTGCGCGCGCTGACCGTGGACGCCCTGCCGTACCACGAGGCGGGCGGCTCGGCCGCCGAGGAGCTCGGGCTGTCCCTGGCCACCGGGGTGGCGTACCTGCGGACCCTCACCGACGCCGGTCTCACCACCGAAGCCGCCCTCGGGCAGCTGGAGTTCCGCTACGCCGCGACCGCCGACCAGTTCCTGACCATCGCCAAGCTGCGCGCCGCCCGGCGGCTGTGGGCCCGGATCGCCGAGGCCTGCGGGGCCGCGGAGGCGGGCGCCCAGCGGCAGCACGCCGTCACCTCGCCGGTGATGATGACCCGGCGCGACCCGTGGGTGAACATGCTGCGCACCACGGTCGCCTGCATGGCGGCGGGCGTGGGCGGCGCGGACTCCGTCACCGTGCTCCCCTTCGACAGCGAGCTGGGCCTGCCGGACGCCTTCGCGCGCCGGATCGCCCGCAACACCTCCACCGTGCTGCTGGAGGAGTCGCACCTGGCCCGGGTGATCGACCCGGCCGGCGGCTCGTACTACGTGGAACGGCTCACGGACGAACTCGCCGAGGCCGCCTGGGAGTTCTTCCGGACCGTGGAGCGGGCCGGCGGGCAGGCCGCCGCGCTGCGCTCGGGGCTGGTCGCGGAGCGGCTCGCCGCCACCTGGGCCGCGCGGTCGAAGAAGCTGGCGACGCGCCGCGAACCGATCACCGGCGTCAGCGAGTTCCCGCTGCTGTCGGAGAAGCCGGTGGTCCGCGAGGCCGCGCCCGCGCGCCCGGCCGGCGGGCTCCCCCGCGTCCGGCGCGACGAAGCCTACGAGGCCCTGCGCGCCCGCAGCGACGCGCACCTGGCCGCCACCGGCGCCCGGCCGCGGATCTTCCTCGCGGCGCTGGGTCCGGCGGCCGCGCACACCGCCCGCGCCACCTTCGCGTCGAACCTGTTCCAGGCGGGCGGCGTCGAACCGGTCCACGACCCGGTGTCGGTGGATCCGGCGACGGCCGCCGGGGCGTACGCGGCGAGCGGTGCGGACGGCATGGCCGTGCTCTGCTCCAGCGACGCACTGTACGAGGAGCAGGCCGCGGCGGTGTCCGAGGCGCTGCGCGCGGCGGGCGCCACGACCGTCTTCCTCGCCGGCCGGCCGGGCACCGCAGGGGCTTCCGTGGACGAGTACGTCTTCGCCGGCTGTGACGCCGTCGCCGTGCTGTCCTCCGTACTCGACCGGATGGGAGTGCCGTCTTGAGCATCCCCGATTTCTCCGAGCTGGCGCTCGGCCCCACCGCCGCCCGGGGGGTGTCCGAGGAGCAGTGGCGCTCCGCGGTGAAGGAGTCCACCGGCACCGCGGCCGCCGACCTGCTGTGGGAGACCCCCGAGGGCATCGGCGTGAAGCCGCTGTACACGGGGCGGGACCTGGAGGGCCTGGACTTCCTGGCGACGTACCCGGGTGTGGCCCCGTACCTGCGCGGCCCCTACCCGACGATGTACGTGAACCAGCCCTGGACGATCCGGCAGTACGCCGGCTTCTCCACGGCGGAGGAGTCGAACGCCTTCTACCGGCGCAACCTCGCGTCGGGCCAGAAGGGCCTGTCGGTGGCCTTCGACCTGCCGACGCACCGCGGCTACGACAGTGACCACCCGCGCGTGACGGGTGACGTCGGCATGGCGGGCGTGGCGATCGACTCGATCTACGACATGCGCCAGCTGTTCGACGGCATCCCGCTCGACAGGATGTCGGTGTCGATGACGATGAACGGCGCGGTGCTGCCGGTCCTCGCCCTCTACATCGTGGCGGCGGAGGAGCAGGGCGTCTCCCCCGACAAGCTCGCCGGGACCATCCAGAACGACATCCTCAAGGAGTTCATGGTCCGCAACACCTACATCTACCCGCCGAAGCCGTCGATGCGGATCATCTCCGACATCTTCGCCTTCACCTCGCGGAACATGCCGCGGTACAACTCGATCTCGATCTCCGGGTACCACATCCAGGAGGCCGGGGCGACGGCCGACCTGGAGCTGGCGTACACGCTGGCGGACGGGGTGGAGTACCTGAGGGCCGGTCAGGCGGTCGGTCTGGACGTCGACGCGTTCGCGCCGCGCCTGTCGTTCTTCTGGGCGATCGGCATGAACTTCTTCATGGAGGTCGCGAAGCTGCGCGCGGCCCGGCTGCTGTGGGCGCGCCTGGTCAAGCAGTTCGACCCGAAGAACGCCAAGTCGCTGTCGCTGCGCACGCATTCGCAGACCTCGGGCTGGTCCCTGACCGCCCAGGACGTGTTCAACAACGTCACGCGTACGTGCATCGAGGCGATGGCGGCGACCCAGGGGCACACCCAGTCGCTGCACACGAACGCCCTCGACGAGGCGCTGGCGCTGCCGACGGACTTCTCGGCGCGCATCGCCCGCAACACCCAGCTGCTGCTGCAGCAGGAGTCGGGGACCTGCCGGTCGATCGACCCGTGGGGCGGCAGCGCGTACGTCGAGAAGCTGACGTACGACCTGGCGCGGCGGGCCTGGCAGCACATCGAGGAGGTCGAGGCGGCCGGCGGCATGGCGCAGGCCATCGACGCGGGCATCCCGAAGCTCCGGGTGGAGGAGGCCGCCGCCCGTACGCAGGCGCGGATCGACTCCGGCCGGCAGCCGGTGATCGGCGTGAACAAGTACCGGGTGGAGAGCGACGAGCAGATCGAGGTGCTCAAGGTCGACAACTCCTCGGTGCGCGCGCAGCAGATCGCCAAGCTGCGGCGGCTGCGCGAGGAGCGCGACGAGGCGCGTACGCAGGACACCCTGCGGGCGCTGACGAACGCGGCCGGCAGCGGGGAGGGCAACCTGCTCGCCTTGGCGGTGGACGCGGCGCGCGCCAAGGCCACGGTCGGTGAGATCTCGGACGCACTGGAGAAGGTGTACGGGCGGCACGCGAGCCAGATCCGTACGATCGCGGGTGTGTACCGCAACGAAGCAGGCGAGTCCCCGTCCGTGGAGCGCACGCGTGCGCTCGTGGACCGGTTCGAGGAGGCGGAGGGCCGTCGTCCGCGCATCCTGGTCGCCAAGATGGGCCAGGACGGGCACGACCGCGGCCAGAAGGTCATCGCGACGGCCTTCGCCGACCTGGGCTTCGACGTGGACGTCGGCCCGCTGTTCCAGACCCCGGCGGAGGTGGCCCGCCAGGCCGTCGAGGCGGACGTCCACGTGGTGGGCGTGTCGTCGTTGGCGGCCGGTCACCTGACCCTCGTTCCGGCGCTGCGCGAGCAGCTGGCGGAGGAGGGGCGCGAGGACATCATGATCGTGGTGGGCGGGGTGATCCCGCCGGCCGACGTGCCGACGCTGCTGGAGATGGGCGCGACGGCGGTGTTCCCGCCGGGCACGGTCATTCCGGACGCGGCCCACGACCTGGTGACGCGGCTGGCCGCGGACCTGGGCCACGAGCTGTAGGCGCCGCGCGGATGCCCCCGAAGATCGACATCGACGTGTACGTGAAGGGCGTGCTCGACGGGAAGCGCGCGCACATCGCGCGGGCGATCACTCTCGTCGAGTCCACCCGGCCGGATCACCGCACCCTGGCCCAGTCCCTGCTGACGCGGCTGCTGCCGCACGCGGGCAGTGCCCGGCGGATCGGCATCAGCGGGGTGCCGGGGGTGGGCAAGTCCACCTTCATCGACGCGTTCGGCACGATGCTGACCGGGCTGGGCCACCGGGTGGCGGTGCTGGCCGTGGACCCGTCCTCCACCCGGACGGGCGGGTCCATCCTCGGCGACAAGACGCGGATGGAGCGGCTCGCCGTCGATCCGGCGGCGTTCGTCCGGCCGTCCCCGTCCGCGGGGACGCTGGGCGGGGTCGCCAAGGCGACCCGCGAGTCGATGATCGTCATGGAGGCGGCCGGGTACGACGTGGTCCTCGTCGAGACGGTGGGCGTGGGCCAGTCGGAGACCACGGTCGCCGGGATGGTGGACTCCTTCCTGCTGCTGTCGCTGGCGCGTACGGGCGACCAGTTGCAGGGCATCAAGAAGGGCGTCCTGGAGCTGGCGGACGTGCTGGCCGTGAACAAGGCGGACGGTCCCCACGAGCGGGACGCGAAGGCGGCGGCCCGGGAACTGTCGGGCGCGCTGCGGCTGATGCACCCGGCGGACGCCGCCTGGACCCCGCCGGTGCTGACGTGCAGCGCGCGGGAGTCGGCGGGGCTCGACGAGGTCTGGAACCGGCTCGAACAGCACCGGATGCTGCTGGACGCGGGCGGCCGACTGGCGGCCAAGCGCGCGGCGCAGCAGGTGGAGTGGACCTGGTCGATGGTCCGCGACGAACTGCTGGAGCGGCTGCGGGCCGATCCGGCGGTACGGGAGCTGGCTCCGGAGCTGGAGGCGGGGGTGCGGGCGGGTACCGTCACCGCCACCTCGGCGGCGGACCGGATCCTGTCGGCGTTCGGCCGCGGCTGACGGTCCGGCGCGCGTCCGGGCCGGCAGGTCCGGGCGCGCCCGGGAAGGCGCGAGGCGCGGGAGCGGGGGCGTGACCCCGGCTCCCGCGCCTCGCGGCTTCCCGGCGGTTACGCGTCGATCAGTACCGAGCCCGCGGCGCCCAGCACCTCGTGCAGGACGCGGGCCCGTTCGGCCGGCTCCGGGGTGGCCAGCAGCGCGGAGAGGACCGCGATCCGGGCCTGGCCGGCCCGCAGGGTGCCGGTCGGGACGGCTCCGGCGGCGACGAGGTCGACCGCGCCGCCGTGGGTGTAGATCTCGGTGACGGGACCGGCCGCGACCCGCGTGGTCAGCGCGACCAGGACCCCGCGGGCGACGGCGGCGGCCACCGCGTCCACGATCTCCGGGGTGGCGTTGCCCGCGCCGGTGCCCACCAGGACGATGCCCTTGGCGCCCGCCTCGACGGCGGCGTTCAGCAGCACCGGGTCGCCGTCGGCATGGTGCATCACCATGTCCACGCGCGGCGGCAGCTCCGGCATGGCGGGCAGGGGCAGCGGGGCCGGCCGCTGCGGGCCGCGCAGCACGGCGACCTTGCCGAAGCCGACCTTGCCGAGGAGCTCCTTGGAGGGGTCGGCGAACGCGTCCAGGGCCACGGCCTGGGTCTTCACGGTGCCCCGGGCGGCGTGCACCCGGCCGGCGAAGGTGATCAGGACGCCGAGTCCGCGCGTGGTGGCGGCGGTGAGCAGGGCGTCGTAGAGGTTGCCGGGACCGTCGCCCTCGGCCGAGCCCATGGGGAGCTGCGAGCCGGTGAACACGACGCTGCGCGCGTCGTGGTGGTGCAGGTCGACGAGGAAGGCCGACTCCTCCAGGGTGTCGGTGCCGTGCGTGACGACGATGCCGTCCACGCCGGGGTCGGCGAGCACCTCGTGGACGGTGCGCAGGAGGGTCAGCTGGTGGGCGGTGGTGAGCCGGGGACTGTTCACGCTGAACAGGTCCACGACGTCGACGGTGACGCCCTCGGGCAGGGGGGCGGTGGCCATCACCTCGCGTCCGTCGGCCTCGGCGGCGAAGCCGGAGCCCATCCACCGGCTGGCTATCGTCCCGCCGGTGCTGATGACGACGATGCGTCCCATGGCCTGGCCACCTTCCCTCGCGTAGATCTCGTACAGATTTCCTATACCCGGCAATGATAGTGAGATCTACGCGCAATGCGATTGCGTGTTTCAGCGTGCCCGTAACAAACCGTGGGTGATAATTGCGCCATGGACGCGATCGATCACGAAATCTTGCGCGAGCTCCAGCGCGACGGCCGCCTCAGCAACCAGGAACTGGCCCAGCGGGTCGGCCTGACGCCCTCCCCTTGCATGCGCCGGGTGCGCCAGCTGGAGCAGGACGGGGTGATCCAGGGCTACCGGGCCGTGATCGACCCGGAGGCCGTCGGGCGCGGGTTCGAGGTGCTGGTGTCCGTCGAGGTCAAGCGGGACCGGGAGGCCGTCGAGGCCTTCGAGGCGGCGCTCCAGGACATCCCCGACGTCATCGAGGCCTACCGCCTCTTCGGCAGCCCGGGCTGCCTGCTGCGCATCGCCGTCGCCGACCTGCGCGCGTACGAACGCCTCTGGATCGAGCGGCTCACGGCGCTCTCCGGGATCACCGAGGTCAACTCCCAGATCATCATGAAGCGCGTCAAGGAGCCGACCGGGCTGCCCGTCTGACGGTGCGCCGGCCGCTCCACGCCCCGGCCGCGCCCTCCGCCCACCCCTGGCGACCTGCGCATATCTCCCTACGCCGGAAGCCGGGCGCACGGCGATAACCCTCCAATAAGGCCCCCCACTAGCTTCTGGAATCCGACACGGATGCTCACACCAGAAGGGGGTGCCGCATGGACTTCCGGCTGCTCGGGCCGATCGAGGCCAAACGGGGAAGCGGCGCTACGATCCCGCTCTCCGGTTCAAAGGTCCATACGGTGCTCGCGGCGCTACTGCTGTCCGAAGGACGCGTGGTCTCCGATGCCCGGCTCAGCGCCCTCCTGTGGGGGTGGGACCCGCCGGCCACGGCCAGCGCGCAGATCTACACGTACATGTCGAGGCTGCGCAAGCACCTCGGCCCGGAGATCGAGATCGTCCGACGGCAGCCGGGCTACGTGCTGCGGGCACCCGGGGCGTGGATCGACCTCACCGAGTTCGACCGCCTGGACCGCCTGGGCCGCGAGGCCCTCGCCGACCGCCGCTTCGACGAGGCGGGCAGGCTGCTGCGCGACGCCCTGGACCTGTGGCGGGGCACCGCGCTGGCCAACGCGACCGAGCAGATGATCGAGGCGGAGCTGCCCCGGCTGGAGGAGGCGCGGATGATCGCGCTGGAGAGCCGGATCGAGGCCGACCTCGCCGTCGGCCGCCACGAGCAGGTCACCGCCGAGCTCACCGGACTGGTCGCCGAGCACCCCGTACGGGAACGGCTGCGCGCCCAGCTGATGACGGCCCTGTACCGCTGCGGGCGGCAGGCCGACGCGCTGCACACGTACTACGAGGGCCGCGCGGTCCTCGCCGACCAGCTGGGCGTGGACCCGGGCGAGGCGCTCGGGTCCACCTACCAGGCGGTGCTCGGCGGCGGCCTCGGACTGGGCGCCTCCGCCGGTTCCCCGCCCGCCGGCGCGGACGCCCCGCAGGCCCCCGCGGCCCGGGGCCGGGCCGGATCCACGGCACCGGCTGCGGGCACGGCGGCGGCGCCGTCGCGCGCGGTGCCCGCGATGCTGCCCGCACCGTACGGGGAGTTCACCGGCCGGCGGGCCGAGCTGGCCGGGCTGCGCGCGAGGCTGGGCCGCGAGGACGGCCGTCCGCGCCGGCTGCTGATCACCGGCATGGCCGGGGCGGGCAAGACGGCGCTGGCGGTGCGCGCGGCCCAGGACTGCGCCGCGCACTTCCCCGACGGACAGCTCTTCGTGGAGCTCTGCCACCCGGACGGGGCCCCGAAGGAGCCCGCCGAGGTACTGGTCCGGCTGCTGCGCGCCCTCGGCGAACCGCCTGCGGCGTCGGCATTCGGGGACCTGGAGGAACTGGTGCGGCTGTACCGGACCCGGACCTCGGGCGCCCGGCTGCTGCTGGTCCTGGACGGCGCCGTGGGCGACCGGCAGGTGGCCCCGCTGCTGCCGGGCGGCCCGGAGTCCGCGGTGCTGATCACCAGCCAGGAACGGCTGGCCCGGGTCGCCGGCGCGGACACCACCGCGCTGGCCCTGGTCGACGAGGAGGAGGGGCTGGAACTGCTCGCCTCGCTGGTGGGGCGCGGCCGGCTGGACGCCGACCCGGACGCGGCCGACGACCTGGTGGCGTACTGCGCCGGGCTGCCGCTGGCCCTGCACGTCACCGGGGCCCGGCTCGCGGCGCGCCCGCACTGGCCGGTGGCCCGGCTCGCGGCCCGGCTCGCCGACCCCGGTACCCGGCTGGCCGAGCTGTCCTACGGCGACGTGAGCGTGCGGGAGGCCCTGGTGCACTCCGTACGACGGCTGGAGGAGCCGGAGCTGGCGGCGCTGACCGGGCTCGCGGACGGGGACGCGGAACCCTTCTGCGCCCAGTACGCGGCCCTGGTACTGGGCACCGCGGAGGAGGAGGCGGAGGCGGCCCTGGACACCCTGGTGGACCGCGCCCTGCTGGAACTGTCCGGGCTGGACTCCCAGGGCCGGCCGCTGTACCGGTGGAACGACCTGGTCCGGCTGCTGGCGGCCTCCCTGACCACCCGGGACGCCTTCCCCTCCGCAGTGCTGTGAGTCACCCCGCGGTGCTCACCACGAGCTGTGGGACCGCAGGTGGAAGGTGCCCGCGGGCCGCAGGGCCGGCTCGATGGTCTCGCGGACGATGGTCCACACGTCGCCGACGACCCGCTCGCGCGGGGGCCGGGGCGAGCGGGACAGCGCGTCGGCGGCGATCGCCCAGGCCGAGGCCACGGCGGCCGTGGCCCGTACCTCGGCGGACGGCTTGGCGGCCTTCGCCCGGGCCCGGCCGACGTCGATGCGGAACGCGAGTTCCGCGGCCTGGCCGAGCTGGAACTCGCGGATGACTCCGGTGACCGGGAGCGCGAAGACGGCCGGCGAGAGCGGGTGCTCGTAGACCCGGCGGACCCAGGTGGAGAAGCGCAGCCGCTCCCGCTCCTCCCAGCCGCCGCGCGCGGCCGGGCCCGGGTCGTCCCGCTCCACGGCTTCCGCGATCGCCTCGAAGTACGCGGCGAGGTCCTCGGAGTCCAGCCCCAGCAGTTGCCCGGGCGAGTCGAACTCGGGGGAGCCGGACGGGGCTTCGGCGGTGGAGGCGGCCTGGAAGGCGTTCTCCGCGATCAGCTGTTCCACGGGGAAGAAGGACTCGATGGTCATGGCTCTACGGCCTTTCGCTGAGGCGGTACCGGGGCGGAGGGGGCGGTGACGGGCGGAGAGGTGTCGGTGCGGTGCGATGTCGGTGCGGTGCGTGAGGTCGAGGGGGGCTCAGTGGTCGGTGTGGTGGTGCACGGGTCCGTGCGCGGCGGGTCCCGCCGGCCGGGCCAGCGCCACCGCAACGCCGTCCAGGAGCCGGAGGTCCTCGACGGTCCAGGCAGTGGTCCGGCCGCGGTGGGTGTGGGTGACCCGGACCGGACCCTCGCGGCCCGGATGGGTTTCCAGCAGGCCCAGTTCGACTCCGGACAGACCGAGTCCGGTGGCCTTGACCACGGCCTCCTTGCGGGTCCAGATCCGGTAGAAGGCCGCGTCCCGCTCGGGACCGGGGCGGAGCGCCGCCAGGTGGTCGCGTTCCGCGGCGGTGAGGTCCGCGTCGGTGGTCGCCGAGCCGCGGACCGGGCGCACCGACTCGGCGTCGACGCCGATCGAGGCGCCCGCGCCGAGGGCGAAGATCCCGCAGCCGGTGGTACGGCTCATGCTGACCGGGAGACCCAGGTCCGGGACGACCAGCTTCGGCGGGCCGTGACTGCCGTCGCCGCAGCCGGGACAGGAGCGCCGGCCGAGGGCGATGTCCCCGGGCCCGAGACCGAACAGCCCGGCGAGGGCCCGGCGGGCCGCGGCGCGGGAGCGGACGAAGGCGGCGGCGTCGCGTTCGGCGGGCAGGGACAGCGCCCGCCGGAACTCCTCCGTGTCCAGCAGCGGCAGATCGGCCGGATCGGTGTGTTCCGGCGTACGCCACCACCAGACGTGGGCCTCCCCCCGTGCGCCGAGGGCGTCGGCCACGGCCATCGCCGTGCCATGGGCGCGGCCTTCCGTGCCTGATGCCATGAAGTCCTCCCTTCTACTCCCCCGTCGGATGGTGCGGGACGTGCGGCGGCCGGCAGGAATTCGCCGGGATTTCCCCGGGGAAACCGTAGACAAAGCCGCCCCATAACCATGCGGTGGGCAACTATTTCCCGGCTATACACGGATACGCGGACCATGCGGAGCCCTTTCCCATAGGAATGGGATAGGAAAGGTCCGGAAACTGACTCGGGTCACCGTTCATCAACCCGAGGATTTCTTCATGCCGCGGATTCAGGAACACACCCTTACTCTTCCCGCGACCGGCACGGCCCCGGACGCCCTCACGCTCACCGACGCCGAGCGCGCCGGGCTGATCGCCGTCGCCACCGACGTGCTGCGGGCCACCCCGGCCCTGATCGACGATCCGGCCTGGCTGGACACCGTGCGGGACGCCTCGTCGGCGCTGCCCCGTTCGGTGCTGGCCGCGCTGCGCCGGTTCCGCCACGACGCCGGCCCCGACGGGGTGCTGCTGCTGCGCAACGTGCCGGTGGTCGCGAACGACCCGCTGCCCGAGACGCCGACCGTGCCCGGTTCCGTGGAACGGGTGCCGGCCGTGGCCTCGGCTCTGGTCACTGCGGCCATGCTCCAGCTCGGGGAGGTCATCGCCTATCGCAGCGAAAAGACCGGCGCCCTGGTCCAGAACGTCGTCCCGGTCCCGGGGAGCGAGAGTTCCCAGAGCAATGCCGGCTCCGTTCTGCTGGAACTCCACGTCGAGAACGCCTTCCATGACAACAAGCCCGATTACGTCGGCCTGCTCTGCGTCCGCGAGGACCCGACCGGCGATGCGAAGCTGTGCACGTCCTCGATCCGGCGGGCCCTTCCGCTGCTGTCCGCCCACACCGTGTCCGTACTGGCCGCGCCGCGGTTCCTCACCGAGCCGCCGCCGTCCTTCGGCGATCTGAACTCGGTCACCCCCGCCCACCCGGTGCTCGTCGGGGACCCCCAGGACCCGAACGTCCTGGTGGACTTCGCCGCGACGCACCCGCTGGACGACGAGGCGAAGGCCGCCATGGGCGAGCTGCGCGAGGCCCTCATGCGGACGATGTCCGCGCTGGCCCTGCGGGTCGGGGACCTCGCGGTGGTCGACAACCGGCTCGCGGTACACGGCCGGACCTCCTTCACCCCGCGTTACGACGGCCAGGACCGGTGGCTCCACCGGGTGTACGCCCACCTGGACCACCGGCGCAGCCGGGTGGACCGCAAGGGTGGTGGCGCGGTGCTCAACTGACGTGCCGCCCACCGCTCTTCGGGAGCCGGTAGGAACGGCCGGAGGGCCGGCCCCTTGCGGGGGCCGGCCCTCCGGCCGTCGTGGTGCCTACTGCCGTGAGCTGATGACGTCCGCCGGCCGGCCCGCCAGGGCCAGACGGCCCGGGACCAGCGTGGCCAGGGCGGTCAGCAGCGCCGCGAAGCCGAGGACGCCCAGGTACATCCAGCCGTCGATGGAGGGGGACGCGGAGCCCGTCATCCCGACGCTGAAGGCGGTGAGCACCGCGAAGGCGATGCCGGTGCCGAGGACCGAGGAGATCACGATCACCAGGGCCGCCTCGATGCGGAGCATGCGCATCACCTGGCGCCGGGTGGTGCCGACGAGCTGGAGCAGCGCGAACTCGCGGGTGCGGTCGGACACCGACATGGCCAGCGTGTTGACCACGGCGATGGCGGTGAAGGCGATGATCAGGCCCATCGCGACGTAGTTCACCTCGGCGTTGGACTGCTGGACCTCGGCCTGCAGGTCCTTGACCTGGTCGCGGTCGAGCACCCCGACGCCCGGCAGGCCGGCGAGGGCCTTCTGGAGGTCGGCGCGGCCGGGCTTGCCCGCGTCAGCGGTCTTGACCAGCAGCGAGGAGGCCAGCGGGTTGTCGACGTGCTTCGAGACCAGCTCGTGGGACATCGTCAGGTCGCCGAAGCCCAGGCCGCGGTCGTAGACGGCCGCGACGGTCAGTTCGGTCTCGGTGCCGTCACCGAGGGTCAGCTTCAGCTTGTCCCCGGGCTTCTTGCCCAGGTTGTCGGCCGCCACGTCGCTGAGCGCGACGCTCTGCGCGCCGAAGCCGTCCAGGGTGCCGTCGCTGACGCCCGGGTCCCAGGTGCGGGTCAGGCCCTCGGTGGAGACGCCCTGCGCCGGGTACTTCTCCAGGCCGACGCGCACGGAGGTGCGGACGACCTCGGTCACCGCCGACACGCCGGGGACCTTGCGCAGGTTCTCGGCGGCCTGGGCGGGCACGCCGGGGCCGGCGGCTCCGACGACCCAGTCGGCCTTGTTGCCGGCCTGGGCCTGGGCGGTGGCCGCCGCGCCCATCGTGGTCTGCACGAAGAAGACGGTGCAGGCCATGCCGATCAGCAGGGCGAGCGGGGTGACCGCGGCGGAGACCCGCTTGGTGTTGGCGCGGGCGTTGGCCGTGGCCAGGTAGCCGCCGACCCGGGAGGCCCGCAGCGGGACCCCGAGGACGCCGACCGCGATCCGGGCGATCAGCGGCCCGAGCAGCGAGACCGCCACCGAGAGCACGACGACCGACAGGAACGTCACCGGGGTGGAGGCGGGTTCGCTGCGCAGGGCGGCGAGTACGGCGAGCAGCACGATCCCGCCGGCCAGGAACGCGGCACCGGCGCCGAGCCGGCCCCAGGCGAAGTTCCGCTGCTCCATGGCCGCTTCGGACAGGGCCTCGGCGGGACGGATGCGGGCGGTGCGGCGGGCGGAGATCCGGGCGGCGGCCCAGGCGCCCAGCAGGGCCGCGCCGATGGCGGCGAAGAACGGGAAGACGCTGAAGGTGACTTCGAGGGTGTCGGGGATCGCCTTGAAGCCGACGAACTTGCCGTGCAGCCAGTAGGCGATGGGCAGGCCCGTGATCGAGCCGAGGACACCGGCGAGGGCGCCGACGATCAGTGCCTCGCGGCCGATCAGCTGGCGGACCTGCTTGGGGGTGGCCGCGATGGCGCGCAGCAGGGCCAGTTCGCGGTAGCGCTGCTGGATGGAGAGGGCGAAGGTGCCGACGACGACGAGGATCGCGACGAGCAGCGAGGTGCCGCCGATGGCTCCGCCCATGGAGACCAGCTTGATCCGGGCCTTGGCCGCGTCGAGGAACTCGACCGGGCCGCGCTCGCCGCCGGTGACCACCTCCGCGGAGGTGCCGTCGAGGGCCTGGCGGACCTGGCCGGCGAGCTCCGAGGTGGACACGCCCTCCTTGGGCAGCACGCCGACGACGGCGACCAGGTCGGCGCGGCCGGACAGCCGCGCGGCCTCGGCGTCGGAGAAGAACAGCGAGGTCTGCTGCTTGAGGTCGTGGCCGGCGGGGGCCGCGATGCCGGTGACCCGGTAGACGCGCGGGGAGCCGGTGGCCTGGACGGTCAGTTCGGTGCCGGGCTTGATGCCGGCCCGCCGGGCCAGTTCGCGGTCGACGACGACCTCGTCGGCGCCGATCGGGGCGGCGCCCTCGGCCAGGGTGAAGGGGGTCAGGGGCGCGGAGGTCCAGGCGTGTCCGTAGGAGGGCTTGTCGTCGACGCCCGGGACGACCTGTCCCTTGGGGGTGACCGCGTACGCCGGGAAGGTGATCTCGGGCAGCGCCGCCCGGACGCCGGGCAGCGAGGCGACCTTGGTGACCGTGTCGGCGGGCAGCCAGACGCGCTCGCCGAGCGGCTTCTCCTTCTTCTTGGTCTTGGTCTTGTCGCCCTTCTGCTTGACGGTGACCTGGTGGACGTTCTGGTCGCCGCCGACGATCACCGGGGCGCCGGCGTAGCGTTCGGTGCCGATGGTCCCCCTCAGCCCGGTCTCCAGCAGGATGCCGCAGGCCGTGACGAGCGCGGCCGCGCAGAAGAGGGCGAGGAACGCCCCGATGAAGCCGCCCTTGCGGGCGCGCAGGGTCTGCAACGCATAACGCAGCATCAGGCCCACGCTCCCAGGTGGGTCATGCGGTCGGCGACGCGGTCGGCGGTGGGGGCCTGCATCCGGTCGGCGATCCGGCCGTCGGCGAGGAAGAGGACGGTGTCGGCGTAGGAGGCGGCGACCGGGTCGTGGGTGACCATGACCACGGTCTGACCGGTCTCGTCGACGCAGGAGCGCAGCAGGGAGAGGATCTCCTTGGCGGTCACGGTGTCGAGGGCACCGGTCGGCTCGTCGCCGAAGATGACGTCGGGGCGGGTGATCAGGGCGCGTGCGATCGCCACGCGCTGCTGCTGGCCGCCGGAGAGCTCCGCGGGGCGGTGGGTGGCACGGCCGCCCAGGCCCACGCGCGTGAGGATCTCCTCCAGCCAGCCGGAGTCGAGGCGCTCGCCGGCCAGGCGCAGCGGCAGCTCGACGTTCTGTCGTACCGACAGCGCCGGGATGAGGTTGAACGCCTGGAAGACGAAGCCGATGCGCTCACGGCGCAGCTTCGTCAGCTGGGTCTCGTTCATTCCCCCGAGCTCGGTGTCACCGATGTACGCGGAACCGCTCGACGGCTTGTCGAGGCCCGCGGCGCAGTGCAGGAACGTCGACTTGCCGGAACCGGAGGGTCCCATGACGGCCGTGAACGAACCGCGCTCGATGCCCACCGAGACCCCGTCCAGCGCGCGCACGCCCCGGCCGGCCTTTCCGTACTCCTTCACGACTCCGTCCAGGCGCAGCGCGAACCCCGGGGACCCGGCGCCGTTCTGCCCGCGGCGGCTGTTCGTCTCGGTCCTCATGCGCGACCAGTCCTTCCAAAGCTTTTGAGGGGGGGAATGTCAGCAGCCTCATCCGCGAGATGTGGCGGATGCAACACCGCCGATCCTGGACGGCGTTCCTATATTCCCTCTACTCAAAATGCCCCGGGGTACGGGTTTCCGGCCGCGGGCTGGGTGCCGACGGCCGGAAAGGGTCGTTCGCGGGGGATTCAGCGGCGGCGCCCCCTCGTCCAGCGGTGGACCAGGGCCGCGGCGGAGGCCGCGAGGCACAGGGCGTAGCAGGCGGTGACCCACGGGGCGGGGGTCCGGCCGGCGCCGAGTCCGTGGACGATCCCGGCGACCCAGCCGGCGTAGGCGAGCCCGTGCAGCACCCGGAAGGGGCGGATCCAGCGGCGGGTGGCGAAGACGCCCCGCCACAGGCCGGTGATCAGCGCGAGCACGAAGAGCTGGGCGGCCAGGGAACCGAGGTCGACGAGGAGGTCCCCGCTGCCGAGGACGACGTCGCTCGCCGCGATCTCCTCGCCGGCCACCTTGACTCCGATGTGGACGAGCAGGAAGCCGACCCCGGCGAGGCCGGCGGCGCGGTGCAGGAGCTGGGCGAGCCGGCGCCGGTCGGGGGTGAGGATGTCCCGGAAGACGGAGGCGAGGCCGAGCATCACCGAGACCGAGAGCGCGACCAGCGCGAAGACGCCGGCCATCCGGTCCAGGAAGTCCTGGAGCGCGCCGCCGGCGAGGGCGCCCGCGGACAGCAGCAGGGCGACCGCGAGCACCCCGGCGGCCACGGCGCGGGCCCCGGGGGCGGGGGTGTGCGGGGGCCCTGGCCGGGCGGGAGCGGCGGTCGTGGCGGGCGCGGCCGGGGCGGCGGCGGACATCGCGGCGGGCGCGGGCGCGGTGGCGGGCGCGGGTACAGCGGCAGGCGTGGGTGTGGTGGCGGGTGTGGCCGGGGCGGCGGTCTGGAGGGCGGGGTGGGCCATGAGGAGCTCCGGGAGGGGTGGGTTCTCCGTGCGGGGAGGCCTCCGCCCGCCCCCGGCCCCCGCCGCGGGGGCGGGTCCGGGGGCGGGCGGACGCGGGTCAGGCGGGGCGGTGCCGGTGGACCACCCCGAGGGGGGAGCCGTCGACGGGGCGGGCCAGGGAGGCCGACCAGTTCCCGTCGAGGTCGAGGTCGTCGATCTGCCAGCTGCTGACCTCGCCCTGGTAGCCGTGCTCCACCGCGACGGGGCCGGCCGTGCCCGGCCGGACGTCCAGGGCGTTGAGGTCGATGCCGAGGAGCCCGAGCCCGACCCCCTTCAGAACGGCCTCCTTACGGGTCCACACCCGGTGGAAGGCGGCGGTCCGTTCGGGCCCGGCGGGCAGCGACAGGATGTACGCGTGCTCGGCGGGCGCGAGCACCACACTGGCCAGGGAGCCGGACTCGACGGGCCGCAGGGCCTCGACGTCCACCCCGATCCAGTCGCCGGCGTGCAGGGCGAGCACCCCGCAGCCGCTGGTCCGGGTCAGGCTCAGCGCGAGTCCGACGGCGGGGGCGGCCACGGCCGGCGGGCCGTGCTCCAGGTCACCGCAGCCGGGGCACACGCGGCGGCCCAGGGCCACCTCACGGGCGTCCACGCCCAGCAGCCCGCCGATGGCTCGCCGGGCACCGGCCCGGGTACGGACGAACGCGGCGGCGTCCCGCTCCAGGCGGAACCGCCGTGCGCGGACCTGCTCGACCTCGTCGAGCAGGTCGAAGTCGCTCTGGTCGACCCGGTCTTCGAGCGTCCACCACCAGACGTGGGCCTCGCCGGTCGCCCGGAGTCTGGCCGCCTCCCGTGCGGCCGATTCGGGCACGGGCAGTACACCGGTGTGGTCGGTGTGGTCGATGCGGCCGCGGGCGGCGGCCAGGGTCTGGCTGGTCATCGGATCCTCCTCTCCCCCCTTGAGGGCGTTGTCAGGTCAGTCCACCCAGGCGCAGGAGCAGGTCCTTCACCTCGGTGGCGTGGTAGCGGGCGCGTTCCTGCGACGGGTCGGAGCACAGCAGCAGCGGTCCGTCCCGGTCGTCCTCGGGCAGCCGCCCGTGGCTGCCGCGGACGCAGCCCGGATCGAGCGGCACCACCTGGAGCGGTGCGCGCAGGCCCGCCTTCTTCTTCAGCACGGCGAGGCCGGCCTTCGCCCTGGCCGCCGGATCGGCGGGGTCGAAGAAGAGTTCGGCCGGGTCGTATCCGGGTTTGCGGTGGATCTCGACGCCGCGCGCGAAGTCGGGCGCGCGCCGGTCGTCGAGCCAGTAGTAGTACGTGAACCAGGCGTCCGGCTCCGATACGGCCACCAGTTCGCCCGCGTTCGGGTGGTCGAGGCCGTAGTCGGCCTGCTGGGTGCGGTCCCAGACCTCGTCGACCCCGTCCAGGCACTTCAGGACGTCGCGCACGCGCGGGACGTCGGACGGGTCGGCCACGTAGACGTGCGCGGCCTGGTGGTCGGCGACCGCGAACGCCCGCGAGGTGTGGGGGTCGAGGTACTCCATGCCGCGCTGGGCGTAGACGGACAGCAGTCCCTCGCGGCGCAGCGCGCGGTTGATGTCCACGGGCCGGCTGACGGGTGAGATCCCGTACTCGCTGAGGGCGACGACGGTGGTGCCGCGCTCGCGGAGGTCGTCCAGGAGCGGGCCGAGTGCGGCGTCGGCCTCGCGGGCGGCGCGGACGGCCTCGGGGCCGTCGGGGCCGAAGCGCTGGAGGTCGTAGTCCAGGTGCGGGACGTAGATGAAGGACAGGTCGGGGTCGCGGGTGTCGGCCACGTGCCGGGCGGCGCCGGCGATCCACCGGGTGGAGGTGAGGGAGGCCGTCGGGCCCCAGTAGTTGAAGAGCGGGAACTCGCCCTGGGCTGAGGTGAGTTCGTCGCGCAGGGCGGCCGGGACGGTGTAGCAGTCGGGAGCCTTGCGGCCGTCGTAGTGGTAGACGGGCCGGGGGGTCAGGACGGTGTCCACGTCGGCGCCCATGGCCCACCACCAGCACAGGTAGGCGGTGGTGTGGTCCGGGTCCTGCCGCCGGGCGGCCTGCCAGACCTTCTCGCCCCGCACCAGCGCGTTGTGCTGGCGCCACATCATCACTTCGCCGTGGTCCCGGAAGTACCAGCCGTTGCCGACCGCTCCGTGCTCGCGCGGCAGCGTGCCGGTGGTGAGGGTGGCCTGGACCGTGGCGGTGACGGCGGGGAACACCGTGTCGAGGGGGGCCGCGAAGCCCCGCTCGCCGATGGCGCGCACGTTGGGCATGTGGGGCAGCAGTCGTGGGGTGAGGCCGACGGTGCACAGGACGGCCGTCTTCTTCCGGGCGGTGGGGGTCATGAGCCGGGCTCCTTCCGCGCGGCGGACGGTACGGGGGCGGTGAGTACCGGGGCGGGCGGTACGGGAGCGGGCGCCGTGCGGGTCAGGCCCAGTGCGGTCAGCTCCCGGGCGGTCCAGGCGAGTTCGGCGGCGATGCCCCGGGCCAGCCCGGCGTCGCCCACCGGCCGGCTGCCCTCGGGCAGGACCGACCAGGTGTACGTCTCCACCTCGATGTGGTCGGTGACGGCGTGGTCCCCTCCGAACAGGGCCCGGAGGGTGTCCCGCAGCACCGGCCCGGTGGAGGCCAGCGGCGGGGCCGGCTCCTCGTGCAGCGGTACGTGGTAGTGGATCCGCCAGGGCGCCTCGCCGGGCAGGGCCCCGGCCAGCGCCGGTCCCAGGTCGTCGGAGCCGAGCAGGGCGCCGCCGGCCGGGGCGGCCTCGCGGGTCTGGTGCAGGAAGCGGGGTTCCGCGAAGGCGGCCAGGGCCTCCCGGACCCGGGGGTCCGCGGGGTCGGCGGCCTGGAGGGCGCTGGACGCCTGCACCTTGACCACCTGGAGACCGGCCGTCAGGAGTTCGGCGACGGCGGCGCCGGGCTCCTCGTGGGCGACGGCGAGGTGGCAGGCGTCCAGGCAGAGCCCGATCCATTCGTGGTCGACGCCCTTGAGCGCCTCGACGGCCTGCGCGGTGGTCTCGGCGACGCAGCCCGGCTCGGGTTCGACGGCGACCCGCACGGTCCTGCCGGTCTCCGCCTCGATGCGGCGCAGTCCGGCCGCGAGCTTGTCGAGCTGGCGCCCGGCCGCGGCCCGCTGGGTGCGCGACCAGGCGGTGCGCCAGGCCAGCGGCAGGGTGGAGACCGAGCCGCGTTCGGCGTCGTCGGGCAGCAGCCCGGCCAGGACCCGGGCCAGGTTCAGGGTGTAGTCGAGGCGGGCGGGCTCGGACCAGTCCGGGTAGTACACCGCCCGCTTGACCACGGGGGCGTGGAAGCCCTTGTACGGGAACCCGTTGAGGGTCACCGTCTCCAGTCCGCGGGCCGTGAGCTCGCGGCGCAGCCGGGTGACGGCGGCCGGGTCTGCGGCGAGGGCCGCCGCCGCGTCCACCGGCAGCCACAGGCCGAGTCCGATGACGGACTCCCCCGCGGCCCGGCGGACCGGTTCCGCGTACGCGGCGAGCTGGGCGGTGATGCCCTCCAGGGTTTCGGCGGGGTGCACGTTGGTGCAGTAGGCGAGGTGGACGGCGGTGCCGTCGGGGTGGCGGAAGCGCATCGGGCGGATCCCCTTCCCGGTCAGTTTCCGCCGCGGGCGATCGAGTTCCCGGCGTACAGCCCCGCGGCCTGCTCGTCCGTGTAGCCGTCCAGGCCGAGCCGGCCGGACTGCGCGTAGAAGGCGACCGGGTTGCGCCACAGGACGCGGTCCACGTCGTCCTCGTCGAAGCCGGCGGCGAGCATGGCGTCGCCGGTGGCGCGGGTGAGGAGCGGGTCGCTGTGGCCCCAGTCGGCGGCGGAGTTGACCAGGATGCGCTCGGTGCCGTGCTCCTCGAGGATGGCGACCATGCGGTCCGGGGTCATCTTGGTGTCGGGGTAGATGGAGAAGCCCATCCAGCAGCCGGAGTCGCGGACCTCCCGGACCGTGACCTCGTTGAGGTGGTCGAGGACGACGAAGCCGGGGTCGATGCCGGATTCGCGGATGACCGCCAGGGAGCGGCTGGTGCCGCCCGCCTTGTCGCGGTGCGGGGTGTGGACGAGGGCCGGCAGGCCGAACTCGACGGCGAGGGAGAGCTGGACGGCGAAGGCGTGCTCCTCCGCGTCGGTGACCGTGTCGTAGCCGATCTCGCCGACGGCGACGACCCCGTCCTTGGCGAGGTAGCGCGGCAGCAGGTCCAGGACGGGGGTGCAGCGCGGGTCGTTCGCCTCCTTGGGGTTGAGGCCGATGGTGCAGTGGTGGCTGATGCCGAACTGCGCCGCGCGGTAGGGCTCCCAGCCCAGGAGGGCGTCGAAGTAGTCGGTGAAGCTGGACGGGGAGGTGCGCGGCTGCCCAAGCCAGAACGCGGGCTCGACCAGCGCGCGGACGCCGGCGGCGTGCATCGCTCGGTAGTCGTCCGTGGTGCGGGACGTCATGTGGATGTGCGGGTCGAAGATGCGCATGGTCGGGCTCCGGTAGGGGTGGGTGGCTGGGTCAGTGGTCGAGGGTGGCTACGGTCCACAGGTCGGCCGGCACGGGGCGGTCCGCGGCGCGCCGCTCCGCGGCGAACCCGTGGGCCATCCGTGCCAGTTCGGCGTCCCGGCGCTCGTGCAGTCCGGCGACCTTGGCCAGCGGTATCCCGGTGAACAGGCACTTGAGGACGGCCTGGCGCCAGCGGTACTGGTCGAGGTGGGCGCGGGCGTAGGGGCCCAGCGCGGCCGCGATGAGCCGGTTGTCGTTGGTCCGTACGGCGTCGTCGGTGAGGTGCACCGCTCGGGCGCCGAGCGGGAGGAAGGGCAGGGCGCGCAGGACGCCGCGGCGTTCGGCGGCGTCCCCGTGGGCGTAGCGTTCACCGGCCTCGCGGGCGAGGGCGGCGCCGGAGGTGCCGTAGCGGGTCAGGGCGAGCAGGAGGACGGCGCGGACGGCGTCCTCGACGGCCCAGTCGGCCCAGCCGGGCAGGGGGCCGCGGCCGTAGTCGCGTCCGGCGGCGGGGAAGCGGCGGTCCAGGGCGGCGGGGCCCTCGGCGGCCACGGCGGCGGTGTCGGCGACGAGCGCGGCCCGGTGCTCCTGGTCGAGGACGGAGCGCAGGGACTCCTCCAGGGTGCGCAGGGTCAGCGCGTCGTGGACGGCGTGGTCGGCGGCGGTGGTGGCGGGTGCCACCGGGACGGGCGGGGCGAGGGTGGGGGCGGTCATGCCGGTACGGCCTCCTTCGACGGCTCTTGCTGCGGACGGGTGTCGCGGGACGCCTGACGGGCGGCCGCCTCGCGCAGGAACGCGATGCTGTGGCGGGCGGTCTCGGCGCCGGCGTGGCTGTGGCGCGGGAGTTCGACGGAGACGAGCCCCCGGTAGCCGGCGTCGGCGAGGGCGCCGAGCACGGGCGGGAAGTCGATCTCCCCCTCTCCGAAGGGCAGGTGTTCGTGGGTGCCCCGGCGCATGTCCTCGATCTGGACGTGGGCCAGGCGGTCGGCGGCCAGTGCCACGCAGTCGGCCACGGGGTAGGGCTCCAGGCAGCGGCAGTGGCCGATGTCCAGGGTGAGCCGGAAGCGGTCCGGGCGGCCGAGGTCGGCCAGCAGCCTGCGGTATCCGGCGAGGTCGGCGACGAGCATGCCGGGCTCCGGTTCGAAGGCGAGGTCGATGCCCGCGGCGTCGGCGTGGCCGACGGTCTCGGCGCAGCCGTCGACCAGCCGCTGCCAGGCCTGTTCGCGGGTGGTGTCCGGATCGGGGGTGCCGCTCCAGAAGTGCACGGCCCCGGCGCCCAGTTCGGCGCCGATGCCGACGGCCCGGCGCAGCAGGTCCAGGCGCTGCTCCCGGCCCTCGGGTTCGGCGCAGAGCAGTGTCGGGCGGTGCTTGCGGCGCGGGTCGAGGAGGTAGCGGGCGCCGGTCTCCACGACGACGGCCAGACCGGTGGCGTCCAGGGCGCGCCGGACCTCGTCGACGCGCGCGGCGAGTCCGGGTGCGTACGGGTCCAGGTGCTGGTGGTCGAGGGTGAGCGCGACGCCTTCGTAGCCGAGGTCGGCGAGGAGGCGCAGCGCGTCGCCCAGACGGTGGTCGGCGAGGCCGTTGGTGCCGTAGGAGAACCGCGGGCCGGTCGGCGTGCTCATGTGGAGGACACCTTCCGGGAGAGGCGGCGGACCAGCGGCAGGGCTGCGGCGAGCGGTACGGCGACGCGGGGCGCACCGGCCCGGGCGGCCAGGGCGGCCTGGAGGGGCAGCAGGGCGTGGATGCCGGCTCCGACGGCCCGGCGCACGCGGGGTGCGGCGGGGTCGCGCAGTACGCGGGTGAGGGCGGGGCCGAAGCTCGTGGCGTACAGGGCGAGGGCGGCCGCCTGGGCGGGTCCGGTGCCGCGGTGCGCGGTGCCGGCGGCCGCGGCGGCCGCGGCGGCGAGGGTCAGGGCCGCCTCGCGGGGCGGGGCGCCGTCGACCTCGTGGCGGCTGAGCCGGGTCAGGCCCAGGGTGTGGACCGCCACGGCGGCGGCCGGGACGAGGGCGGGGCGGACGGGGGCGGGCCCGGTGCCGTGCAGGACGTCCAGGGCGCGCGCGCCGGCCATCACGGCGGGGCCGAGGGGGGTGGCCTTGGCGCCGAGGTCGTAGGCCCACACCGCGGCGGCCAGGGGCAGGGTGCGGCGCAGGGCGGTGCGGGGGCCGCCGGCCAGGGTGGCGATGCCGAGACCGGCCGCGGTCAGCCCGGCGGCGGTGGCAAGGGCGGACCCGGGGCGGATCCGGCCGGACGGCAGCGGGCGTTCGGGCCGCTCCACGGCGTCGAGCTCGCGGTCGGCCCAGTCGTTGAGGGCCATGCCCGCCCAGTAGAGGCAGACGGAGGAGGCGGCGAGGCCCAGGGTGCGGGGGCCTGTGCCGCGTCCGGCGGCGAGGGCGCCGGCCAGGACGTCGCCGGGCACGGTGATCGCGGCGGGCGCCCGGACCAGCTCGGCGTAGGCGCGCAGGGTGCGCCGGGCGCGGAAGGCGCGGCCCGGGAACGGCGGGAGCCGCAGGGGTCCGGCCTCGCCGACGGTGGTGGCGGTCCCGGGGCGGGCGCCCCGCCCCGGGAGGGTGGCGGTGGTCACGGCCGGGCCCCCGTCAGCGGATCGGCGCCCGTCACGGTGGACGCCGGGGCGGGGTTCGCGGCCCAGGCGGTGAGGGCCTCGTACTGGAGGGTGAGGTTGTGCTCGGTGGAGCCGGCCGGGTCCTTGAAGAAGAACCCGAGGGCGGCCAGGGCCCCGGACTCGCCGCGCCGCCCGGCCAGCGCTGCCAGCCGTACGAGGTCCAGGACCAGCGGGGCGGCCAGCGCGGAGTCGCAGCCCTGCCAGGTGAACTGCATGGTCATCCGGACGCCGAGGAAGCCCTCGAAGGAGATGTGGTCCCAGGCGGTCTTCCACTCCCCCATCTCGGGGACGTTGTCGATGTGCGTCTGGCCCTGGACCGCGTGGCCGACGGTCTCCTCCAGGCTGCGCTGCTTCGACTCGGTCTTGGAGCGGGCCGCCGCCGGGTCGGCGAGGGTCGCCCCGTCGCCGCCGCCCAGCAGGTTGGTGCCGGACCAGGACCGCAGGCGCAGGGCGCGCTGGGTGAACATCGGGGCGAGGGCGCTCTTGACGAGGGTCTCGCCGGTCTTGCCGTCGCGGCCGGCGTGCGGGACCCCGCGCAGCCGGGCCAGTTCCTCCAGGGCGGGCAGGGCGGCGCCCGCCGACGGGGTGAAGTTGACGTAGGAGCAGCCCGCGGTGAAGGCGGCGTAGGCGTAGAGGGAGCTCGCCGGCAGGGTGACGGAGCCGGCGGTGAGGGCGGCCTCCAGGGAGGCCAGGTCCAGGAAGGCGGGGTCGGGCTCGGGCAGCGGCTCCGTGGAGGAGACGTTGACGACGACCACCTGCTCGAGGCCGTGCCGGTCGCGGAAGGCGGCCATGTCCTCGGCGAGGCGGGCGGCGGTCTCGGACTGCGACTCGCCGGGGCGGACGGAGCCGTCGCGGATCTCCAGCTCGGCGGCGGCCAGCGGGGTGTCCAGGGCCTTGAGGACCGCGAAGGGCAGGACGCCCGCCTCGGCGAGTTGGCCGGCCCTCACCGACAGGGGGGTGCCGACGACGTCGTGGCCGCCGAACACGAGGTCGGCGAGGGCCGGAAGAGGTGCGTCACGGAACGGGGGCGTTTCGGTGACGCACCCGACGGGGGAGGCGGCACCCGCGACGATGGCGGCGGCGCCGGCGATGGCGGCCGTGGCGACCGAGCCTCGCGCGCCGACCATCCAGACG
Organism: Streptomyces sp. NPDC004667; assembly: GCF_040609475.1. Lineage (NCBI taxonomy): Bacteria > Bacillati > Actinomycetota > Actinomycetes > Kitasatosporales > Streptomycetaceae > Streptomyces > Streptomyces sp. NPDC004667. The sequence continues at coordinate 139,306 of NZ_JBEXKC010000001.1, forward strand.
CCGATTCGGGGGGAAGATCCGGTCGTGTCTCGCATGGTGTGCCATTCCTCCTGAGTCGTGTGGGGCGGGGGTACAGCCGGACTACTTGCCGAGGTCGACCGGGTAGGGCCAGACGTCGAAGGCCTTGGTGACCTTCTCGTCGGAGCGGCACAGCCACTTGTCGGTGACGTGGCGGACCACGTGCCGGGGCAGGTGCTTGTTGTCGTTGGCGTCGTTCACCGGCTTGGCGATGGACTGGAGCTCCCAGGCCGCGCCCGCGAGGCGGTTGATGTGCGCCCAGAACCGGCGGTCGATGCCGAGCAGCTGGAAGGACTGCAGGTAGGCGTGCCAGCGGTGGTAGGCGTGGGTGGCCTCGGGCGGCGTGTAGTTCATCATGTGGACCTTGTTGCCGGCCGGGCGGCGCGGGTCGAACAGGGTGCCCTGGCCGAACTCCTGGAAGGCGAAGACCAGTCCCTTGGGGTCGTGGCCGTACCACTTGTCGTAGACCTTCTTCTGCTCGCGGGAGAGCAGTTCGAAGTGGGCCTTGTTGGGCTGGATGAGCTCCATCCAGCTGCGCGGGTAGCGGCCGCCCTGGCGGGTGGCGAGCCAGGCGTCGTAGGACTTGGTGAAGCCGCCGAAGGGCGCCGTGATGGCCGCGACCGCGGCCTTCATCTCGGCCGACGGCGTGTAGTAGGACATCTCGTCGTAGTCGTACCAGAACTCGCTCGCCCAGCGGTCGCCGACCAGGCCCTCGACCTTGGGCAGCTGCGGGCGGCGGCCGTGGGCGGCCGCCGGGCCGGCGCCGAGGACGGTGACCGCGGCCGCGGCGCCCGCGGCGCCCAGGGCGGTCCGCAGGACGCTCCTGCGGTCCATGGAGTTGAGCGGCATGGTCGTGCTCCTTCTGGCTCTGTCGCTGATGCGGACGGATCATCGGGGGGTGCGATGGGTGTACTCTCCCGGGCCCCGCCATACCTGCCCTATATCGCTGTTCGCGCAGGTCACAGGCGGGGCCCGGAGGTGGCTACGTGAGCTCCGGGGAGCCCTTCTCCAGGGGGTTGCGGCGCAGGGACGGCGACAGCAGCGCGACGAGCGCGGTGACGCCCATGGCGACGCTGAGGCCCAGCACGGTACGGGTGGGGCCGAAGGCCTCCAGGGCGAAGCCGGCGGCCACGGGACCGGCCGCCATGGCGCCGCCGCCGACCAGCATGGCGAGGGAGTTGGCCCTGCCGCGCATCCGGTCGGGGGCGACGCGGACCATGAACACCCCGCCCGCGACGTTGAACACGCCGCCGACGTAACCGCTGGCGGCGAACAGCGCGCCCAGGGCGTAGGGATCGCGCAGGAACGCGACGGGGACCATCAGGGCGGTCCAGACGGCCAGCCCGCCGAGGACCAGGGTGCGCAGGGAGAAGCGGGTGGCCCACCAGCCGCCGGTGATGGCGCCGACGAGTCCGCCGGCCCCGCTGAGGGAGAGCACGACGCCGATCTGGAACTGGGAGCCGTGGTTCTCCTGGATACCGGTCATGACGGCGAGGTTGAGGCCCTGGAACAGCACGTTGGAGACGGCCACGGCGGCCATCACGGCCCGCAGGAAGCGCTGGCGCCACATCCAGACGAGCCCCTCCTTGATCTCCCGCACCAGATCGGGCCGGGGCCCGGTGCGCTCGGCCTGGAGCTTGCCCCGTACTCCGAAGAGCAGCACGACGGAGGCGAGTTGGCCCACGAGGGCGGCCACGTACGGGAAGGAGGAGCCCAGGGCGACGAGGCCGCTGCCGAGCGGCTGCCCGGCGATGGCGGCGCCGCGGGTCCGGGCCTCGTTGCCGGTGAGGGCGGCGGGGAGCTGCTCCGTGGGGACCACGGCGGGGACCGCGGCCCGCTCCGCGAGCTGGTGCAGCACCCCGAGGGTGCCCTCGGTGAAGGCCGCGGCGAGCAGGGCCCAGAGCCAGACGTGCCCGCTGAGCAGGAGGGCGGCGACGGCCCCGGCGACCAGCGCCTGCCCGAGGCCCGCGCCGATCATGATCCGGCGCCGGTCCCAGCGGTCCACGAGGGCGCCGCCGGGGAGCTGGACGAGGAGCTGGGGCAGCAGGAGGGCGGTGCCGACCAGGCCGGCGTCACCGGGCGAACCGGTGATCCACAGGACGGTCAGCGGGTAGGCGACGGCGGTCGCCCGGCCGGCGAGGAGCGAGAGCCCGGCGCCGCCCCACAGCAGCCCGAAGTCACGGTTGCGGCGCAGCGGGACGGCTGCCGCCGGGGCCTCGTCGTGCTCCGGATCCGGGGCCGCCCCACCGGCCCCGGACCGGGCCGCGACTTCGGCCTGGGTCTGGGCCTGGGTCTGGGTCTGGGCCTGGGCCTGGGTCCGGGATGCGGGCCGGTGCTCCGGGGCGTCTCCCGCCGGGGCGGAGGCGGCCAGCTCCCACGGGAGGACGGCCGGGTCCGTCACCGTCTTCGGCGGCGGGGTCACCGTACGGCCGTCACGAGGTGCGCGGCGGAGCGGGTGCCCGGGGCCTCGCCGTCATGCGGGCCGGAGTGGGTGTACTCCAGTACCGCCATGGCGCTGTGCATCTTGTTGGTGGCCTGGGCGAAGGCGATGCTCGTCGGGCCGTCCAGCACCTCCGCGGTGACCTCCTCGCCCCGGTGTGCGGGCAGGTCGTGCATGAACACGGCGCGCGGGCTGGTCTCCCACAGACCGGAGGTGACCTGGAACGGGGCGAAGATCTCCCGCCAGTTCGCGTCCGGCTTCGCGGTGCCCGTCGTCTGCCAGCGGGTCGTGTAGACGACGTCGAAGCCCTCGGGCAGCACGTCCATGTCGTGCCGTTCGACGATCACCGCCCCGCTGCGCGCGGCCCGGGCGCGGGCCCGGTCGGCGATGGAGGGCAGCAGCCCGTAGCCGGGCGGCGTGCGCAGCTCGAAGTGCACGTTCGGGAACCGGGTCAGGGCCAGGGCCAGTGCGGCGGCGGTGTTGTTGCCCTCGCCGACGTACAGGACGCGCAGTCCGTCGACGCGGCCGAAGTGGCGCAGCAGGGTGGTGAGGTCGGTGAGGGCCTGGGTGGGGTGCTCCTCGGCGCTCATCGCGTTGACCACGGCCATCCGGTCCTGGGCGGCCCAGCCGCGCAGTTCGGCCTCGGGGCCGGCGGTGCGGGCGACGAGGACGTCGAGCATGCCGGAGAGCACGCGGCCGGTGTCCTCGACGGACTCCCCGGTGTTGAGCTGGAGGTCGCCGGGGCCGTACGCCACGATCCGGGCGCCCACGCGCAGCGCCCCGGAGGAGAAGGCGGTGCGGGTGCGGGTGGAGGTCTTGGCGAAGTAGATGCCGGCGACCAGGCCTTCGAGGGCGTCGGAGCGGGTGACGGTGCCCGCCGAGAACTCGGCGCCGCGGGCGACGATGCGGTGCAGGTCCCGGTCGGTGAGGTCGTCGATGGAGATGAGGTGGCGCGCCGGGCGGCGGCCGTCACGGTCGTTCGTGTGCTGCGGGTCCATCGGATCAGCCCTTCTCGGGGTGGTCTGCGCCGGCGTGGGGAGCGGCGGCTTCGAGTGCGGCGGCGGTCCGCGCGACCGTGTGGTGGCGCAGCGCGGTGGCGAGGTCGAGGTCGAGCCCGTGCCGGCGGGCGGCGACGAGCAGCGGGGCGACGAGCAGCGAGTCGCCGCCGAGGTCGCGGAAGTCGTCGTGGACGCCGACCTGTTCGAGGCCGAGGACCTCGGACCAGACCTCGGCGAGCACCTTCTCCAGGTCGGTGCGCGGGGCGGTGTACGGCAGGGGCGTCGCGGTGGCCCGGCGGGAGGCCAGGGCGGCCTTGTCCCGCTTGCCGTTCGCGGTCAGCGGCAGCCGGTCGACGACGGTGACGGCGGCGGGGATGGCGGCGGCGGGCAGGACCGCCCGCAGCCGGTCGCGCAGGGCGGGGACCTCGACGGAGTGTCCGTCGGCCGGGACCACCCAGGCGGCGAGCCGCTTGCCGCCGTCGGCCGCGTCCACGGGGGTGACGAGCGCCTCGCGGACGGCCGGGTCGGCGGTCAGGGCGGCCTCGGCCTCGCCGGGCTCGACGCGGTGGCCGCGCACCTTGACCTGCTCGTCGGCGCGGCCGGTGAACTCCAGCACTCCCCCGGGCAGGATGCGGGCGAGGTCTCCGGTGCGGTAGATGCGGGTGCCGGGCAGGCCGTAGGGGTCGGGCAGGAAGGACGCGGCGGTCAGGGCGGGCTCCCCGGCGTAGCCGCGGGCCAGTCCCTCGCCGCCGAGCCAGACCTCGCCGGTGATCCCGTCGGGCACGGGCCGCAGCCGGTCGTCGAGGATCCGCAGCAGCACCCCGGGCAGCTGGGAGCCGAGCGGGACGAGGGTGCGCCGGGTGTTGGGGCGTACGTGCCCGAAGGTCGCGGCGACGGTGGCCTCGGTGGGCCCGTACTCGGCGCCGAGCAGCATCCGCCCGCCGGCCGCGGCGATGCGGGCGGCGACCCGTTCGGCCTGCGCGGTGGGGTAGGCGTCGCCGGCGCAGACCGCGATCGCGGCGAGGCCGCCGAGCTCGGAGTCGCTCAGCTGGGCCTCCAGGAGCTGGAGGTGGCCGGGCGTGAGGCCGACGAAGGCGTACGGGGCCCCGGCCATCAGCAGCGGGCCGAACTCCCCCGGCTGCCAGTCCTGCGGCAGCAGGCGCACCGGCTGCCCCGTCATCAGCGGCGCGTACAGGGCGGGCAGGCCCAGGTCGAAGCCGACCGAGGTGAACCAGGGGGCGCCGCCGGAACCGGTCTCGGCGTAGGCCCGTACGGCCCAGTCGAGGTAGTGAGCGAGCGAGCGGTGGCTGATCTCGACGCCCTTGGGGGTCCCGGTGGAGCCGGAGGTGTGCAGGACGTAGGCGAGCCGGTCGGGGTCGAGGTCCAGGTCCAGCGGGCTCCCGTCGCCCTCGTGGGAGATCTCCTCGGCGAGCAGGATCCGCCCGGCGCCGGCCGCCGGGGCGAACCGGTCGGCGTACGCGCCCTGGGTGAGCGCCAGGTCGAAGCCGAGGGCGGGGATCCGGGCGGCCGGGGTGCAGGGGTCGACGGGCAGCTGCGCCGCGCCGGCCTTCCACACGCCGAGCAGGGCGGCGACCAGCTCCGGCCCGCGGTCCAGCAGGACGGCGACCCGGGTCTCGGGGCCGGCGCCGAGGGCGCGCAGGCGGCGGGCGATCCGGTTGGCCCGGGCGTCCAGTTCGGCGTACGAGGTGCCGGAGCCGTCCGGGGTGCCCGCGCCGGTGAGGGCGGTGGCCCAGGGGGTGCGCGCGGCCTGCGCCTCGAAGCCGGCGAGGGCTTCGACGGGGGTCTCGGGGTGCGGGAGGGCGGGCGCGGCGAGGCGGTAGTGCTCCTGGTGGTTGGGGAAGCCGCTGCGGGCGTCGCCGTCGGCCCCGGTGCGGGCCATGTCGGTGAGGACCGCCTTGTAGAGGGCGGCGAGGCGCTCGGCGTTGGCCTTGGCGAGGGTCCGGGTGCGGGAGGCGATCGAGAGGTGGCCGCGCACGGGCGTGCCGACGACGAGCGGGAACTCGTTGGGGCTGTCGTCGCGGCTGGCCATGATGTCGATGAGCTCGACGTCGACCTGGTGGAAGTCCAGGTAGTGGAAGAGCACGTCGATCAGGTGGCTCTCGCCGCCGGCCACGCGCATGGCGGGCATCGGGTAGCGGCGGTGGGGCCACAGTTCGACCTCGCGGGCGAAGACCTCCCGGGCGAGCTCGCCCCAGGTCGCGGCGCCCTTGCGGTAGGGGAAGGGCACCGAGTTGAGGTACATGCCGGAGACCCGTTCGGCGCCGGCCTCCTCGGGGCGGGCGTCGGCGACCATGCCGCCGCGGAAGCTCCCGGCCCGGGTCAGCATCGACAGGACCTTGCTGTGCGCGGCGTGCAGCACGCTCTTGTACGGGACCTCGGCGGCGGAGGCGAGGGCGCGCAGGCCCGGTTCCACGTCGCCGAGTTCGAGGTCGATGCGGTAGCGCTCGTCCGCGCCGAGCGGGTCGCCGGCCCAGCCGGTGGGGATCGTGAACTTCTCGTGGCCGTCGACGAGTGCGCGCCAGTAGTCGCGGTCCTCGGCGGATTCCAGGGAGCGCAGTTCACCGGCGATGAAGTCGGCGTAGCGGACGGCCGGGACGGGCGGCGCCGGGTCGGGCTCGCCGCCGGTGCGGATCGCCCGGTAGGCGCGCAGCAGCTCCATCAGCTGGGAGTGGTAGCTCCAGCCCTCGATGACCGGGTGGCACTCGGTGATGGACAGCCACCAGCTCTCGTCGTCGACGAGGTGGACGGCCATCCGCATGAGCGGGGCCGCGCCGAGGTCGAAGAGTTCCTCGCGGTCGCGGTCGGCGAAGGACCACAGGGTGGATTCGCGCTCCTCGCGCGGCAGGTGGCGCAGGTCCTCGAAGAGGCAGGGCATCGACACGGAGCCGGCCTCGTGGACCAGCTGGAGGGGTTCGCTGTAGCCGGAGAGGGCGAAGGAGGTCCGCATCACCTCGTGGCGTTCGACGATCAGGTCGGCGGCCCGCTGGAACACCGCCGGATCGAAGGGGAGTTCGTCGCGGATCCGGAAGGAGGTGATGTTGTGGTAGCGGTTCTCGCCGCTGCGGCCGTGCATCTCGACGAGCATGCCCGCCTGGATCCGGGAGACCGGGTAGGCGTCGGTGACGCCGTGCGGCAGGGTGGCCCGGTCCTCTTCGCCGATCAGGGCGAAGGGGGCGACGGGGCCGTCGGCCCGCTCGGCGGAGCCGTCGCCGGCCTGGTCGCCGAGGGCGGCGCGCAGTCTGGCGACCGTACGGTGCTCGAAGACGTCGCGGACGCTGGTCTCCCAGCCGGCCTCGCGCAGGGCTCCGACGAGGGAGACGGCGCGGATGGAGTCCCCGCCGAGGTCGAAGTAGTTGTCGTGGACGCCGACGGTCTCCAGGCCGAGGACCTCGGCCCAGACGGCGGCGATGGAGGCCTCGGCGGCGTCGCGCGCCCCGACGTGCTCGCCGACGGTGGTGGCCTCGCGGCCGGGGGCGGGCAGGGCGCGGCGGTCCAGCTTGCCGTTGGCGGTCAGCGGGAGCGCGTCCAGGCGCAGGTAGGCGGAGGGGACCATGTAGGCGGGCAGGGCCTCGCCGAGCGCGTCGCGCAGGGCGGCGGGGGCGAGGTCCGCGTCGGCGGCGCCGGTCTCGGGGACCAGGTAGGCGACGAGCTGCTTGTCCCCGGGGGTGTCCTCACGGACCAGGGCGACGGCCTCGGCGACGGCGGGCAGGGCGGTGAGGGCCGTCTCGATCTCGCCGAGTTCGATGCGGTAGCCGCGCAGTTTGACCTGGTGGTCGATGCGGGCGACGAAGTCGAGGCTGCCGTCGGGCAGGACCCGGGCGAGGTCTCCGGTGCGGTAGATGCGGGCGCCGGGGGCGCCGTAGGGGTCGGGCAGGAAGCGTTCGGCGGTCAGGTCGGGGCGGCCGGCGTAGCCGCGGGCCAGGCCGGTGCCGCCGATCCACACCTCGCCGGGGACGCCCAGCGGCAGCGGGCGCAGCCGCTCGTCGAGCACGTACATGGTGGTGTTGGGGACGGCGCGGCCGATGGAGACGAGCTCGGTGGTGACCGGGCCGTGGGCGGTGCCGTCGGCGGGCAGGAAGTGGGCGGAGTTGCCGACGGTGATCTCGGTGGGTCCGTACTCGGCGGCGAGGCGGGTGCCCCCGGGTCCCGCGGCGGCGGCCCAGCGTTCGGCGAGGCGGTGGGTGAAGGAGTCTCCGGCGGCGATGACCAGCCCGGCCAGGTCGCGGATCTGCCCGTCGGTGAGCTGCTGCGAGAGGAGGTCGAGGTGGCCCGGGGTGAGCTTGATGAAGGCGTACGGTCCCCCTTCGGCCAGCAGGGTGCCGAGGTCGGCGGTGTCGAAGTCCTGCGGGAGCAGGTGGACGGCCTGGCCGGTCATCAGGGGGGCGTACAGGTCGGGGACGCCGAGGTCGAAGGCGACGGAGGAGAACAGCGGGGCGCCGCCGGTGCCGGCCGTGGCGTAGGCGCCGACGGTCCAGGTGAGGTAGTTGGCCAGGCCGCGGTGGCCGATGAGGACGCCCTTGGGCTTGCCGGTGGAGCCGGAGGTGTAGATGACGTACGCGAGCTGGTCGAGGTCGTACGCGGTGGGCAGTTCGGCCTCGGCGGTGGCCAGGGCGGTCCGCTCGGCCGGGTCGTCGACGACGACGAGGCCGGGGCCGTCGAAGCGGTCGGCGTGCCGGGCCTGGGTGATCACGAGGCGGGTGGCGGTGTCGCCGAGCATGAAGGCGATGCGCTCGTCGGGGTATCCCGGGTCGATCGGCACGTAGGCGGCGGCGGCGCGCCAGATGCCGAGGAGGGCGGCGACGAGGTCGGGGCCCCGGTCGAGCAGGACGCCGACGGTGTCGTCGGGGCGGACTCCGAGCTGGACCAGGCGGCGGGCGAACCGGTCGGCGCGGGCGTCGAGTTCGGCGTAGGTGAGCTCGCCGGAGGCGTGCCGGACGGCGACCGCGCCGGGGGTGGCGGCGATCCGGTCGGCGATGGTCTCGAACACGGGGCGCAGGGCGGCGGCGTCCACGGGGGCGCCGACCGGTTCGGCCGGGCCGTCGAGCAGCAGGGAGCGCTCTGCGGCGCCGAGGAAGTCGAGGGTGGACAGGGGGGCGCCGGGCCGTTCGGCGACGGCCGCGAGCAGGGCCGCGTAGTGCCCGGTGATCCGCTCGGCGGTGGCGGCCTCGAACAGGTCGGTGGAGTACTCCAGGGCGCCGTGCAGGGAGCCGTCGGGGCGCTCGGACAGGTGCAGGGTGAGGTCGAAGCGGGCGATGCGGCCGCTGGCGGCGACCGGGGTGACGGTGAGGCCGGGCAGGTCGGGGCTGTCGGAGCCCTGGCCGGAGGCGAGGTCGAACATCACCTGGAAGAGCGGGGTGGTGGACAGGTCCCGTTCGGGTTCGAGCTCGTCGGCGATCTTGTCGAAGGGGGTGTCCTGGTGGTCGAAGGCGTCCAGGACGGTGGTGCGGTTGCCGGCGAGCAGCTCCCGGAAGGCCGGGTCGCCCTGCCAGCGGCCGCGCAGCACCAGGCTGTTGTAGGCGTAGCCGGCCATCTGCCGCAGCTCGGGGCGGGTGCGGCCGGAGACGGCGGTGCCGACGGCGACGTCCTGCTTGCCGGTGTAGCGGCCCAGCAGTGCCTGGTAGGCGCTGAGCAGGACCATGAAGAGGGTGGCGCCCTCCTGTTCGGCGAGGGCGCGCAGCCGGGCGGCGGTCTCGGCGGGCACGTCGAAGGCGGCGACGGCGCCGTCCCAGCCGCGGACCGAGGGGCGGGGCCGGTCGGTGGGCAGGCCGAGGGGTTCGGTGCCGGCGAGCTGTCCGCGCCACCAGTCGAGGGCGGCCTCGGCGGCGGGGCCGGACTGGCGGGCGTTGAGCCAGGCCGCGTAGTCGGCGTACTGGACGGGGGGTTCGGGCAGGACGCCGTCCAGCGGCCCGGTGACGGTGCCGGCGGCCCGGTAGCAGGCGGCCAGGTCGGCGAGGATCAGCGGCCGGGTCAGGGCGTCGCAGGCGATGTGGTGCATGACGACGACCAGGACGTGGTCGTCGGCGGCGAGGCGCAGCAGGCGGACCCGCAGCGGGGCCTCTGCGGCCAGGTCGAAGACCTCGCCGGCGCGGGCCTGGGCGAAGGCGGCCGCGGCGGCGTCGCGGTCGGCCGCGTCGATGCCGGTGACCTCGCTGACGGCGTAGTCGACGGGGCCGGCCGGGTCGACGACCTGCCGGGGCTCGCCGTCTTCGAGGAGGTAGCGGGTGCGCAGGATCTCGTGGCGGGCGGCCAGGGCGTCGAAGGAGCGGCGCAGGGCGCTCTCGTCGAGGGTGCCGCGCAGCCGGTGCGCGAGCGGCAGCAGGTATTCGGGGCTGTCCGGGTCGAGCTGGTGGAGGAACCACAGCTGGCGCTGGCCGGCGGAGAGCGCCAGCGGGGCCTGCCGGTCGGCGCGCGGGATCCCGGTGCGGGCGGCGCCGCGGCCCGTGGTGCGGCCCGCGCGTCCGGCGAGCCGTCGGCGCAGCAGTTCCGCCCGCAGCTCTTCCTGCGTGGGTGCGGTGGGTGCGGTCACGGCTGGTACTCCCTGTGGGCGATGGCCAGTTCGGCGTGGTCGAGGGTTTCGATCTCGATGCGTACGGCTTCTTCGACGGCCGCGGCGAGACCGGCGACGGTGGGGTGTTCGAAGACGGCGCGCAGGGGCATCTCGACGTCGAACTCCTCGTGGAGGCGGGCGATGACGCGGGCGGCGAGGACGGAGTTGCCGCCGATCCGGAAGAAGCCCTGGCGGGCGCCGATCCGGCGGGTGGTGCCGTCCTCCCCGGCGAGGACCTCGGCCCAGATCTCGGCGACGATCTCCTCGACCGGGCCCTCGGGCGCCGTGTAGGGCTCGTCGGAGAGGGCGGCGGCGAGGTCGGGGGCGGGCAGGGCCTTGACGTCCACCTTGTTGTGGCGGGTGAGCGGGATCCGCGGGACGGGCACCAGCAGCGCGGGGACCATGTAGTCCGGCAGGCGGCGGGCGCAGTGGTCCAGGAGTTCCCCGTCGCCGGGCGGGTTGTCGCCGCGCGGGACCCAGTAGCCGATGAGCGCGGCCGTGGGGCCGGTGCCGTGGACGACGACGGCGCACTGGGCGACCCCGGGGTGCTCGGCGAGGACGCCCTGCACCTCGCCCGTCTCCACGCGGCGGCCGCGGATCTTGGCCTGGCCGTCGGCGCGGCCGGCGAACTCCAGGGTGCCGTCGGGCAGCATCCGGGCGCGGTCGCCGGTGCGGTAGAGGCGGGCGCCGGGGGGCCCGTACGGATCGGGGACGAAGGCGGCGGCGGTCAGGTCGGGGCGGCCGTGGTAGCCGCGGGCCAGTCCGGATCCGCCGACGCACAGTTCACCGGTGGTGCCGTACGGGACGGGCTCCAGGTACGCGTCGAGGACCCGGGCCGTGACGTGCGGGTAGGCGCGGCCGACGGGGACGGCGGCGGCGGTGTCGTACGCGTCCCAGCGGGTGGCGGCGATGGTGGTCTCGGTGAGCCCGTACTCGTTGACGAAGCGCAGCAGGCGGCGGGACAGGTCCCGGGCCAGGGCGGGCGGGCAGGGCTCGCCGCCGGTCTGGCCGACGAGGGGGCGCCGGCCGAGGCCCGCGTCGATCAGCATCTGCCAGTGCGGCGGCGCGACCTGGAGGTGGCTGACGCCGTGCTCCTCGATGAGCCGCAGCTGCGCGGCGTGGTCGGCGAGGTCCCGCTCCTGGGCCAGGACCACCCGGCCCCCGGCGACGAGCGGCATCAGCAGCTCGGTGCAGGAGATGTCGAAGGTGGGCTGGGCCAGGGCCAGCCAGGCGTCGTCGGGGCCCTGCCCGAAGTCCAGGTGGGCCTGGGAGGCGCGGAGCATCGCGAGCAGGGTGCGGTGCTCGACGGCGACGCCCTTGGGGCGCCCGGTGGAGCCGGAGGTGTACATGATGTACGCCAGCCGGGCCGTGTCGGCCGGGGTCCCGGCCGGGACGGCGGCGCGGGACCAGGAGCCGATGCCCTCGGCGGCCAGGGCGGGGTCGCTGGCCGCGGCCAGGGCGGCCGCGGCCGCGGCGGCGGCGATACCGGCGGCGGGCTCCGGCGCGGTCGTCGCGGCGCCGTGCGCCGCCCCCGGACCGGCCGCCCGCGCGGGGTCGGAGTCCAGCGCGGCGTCGGAGTCCAGGGCGGCGAGGCGCTCGTCGGTGTCGATGGCCAGCCACGGCCCGTCGTGGTGGCCGCGCAGCCGGGCGGCGCCCGCCAGGTCGGAGACCAGGAGCCGGGCCCCGGCGTCGTCCAGGACGTAGCCGAGGCGTTCGACCGGCGCGGCCGCGTCGAGCGGCACCCAGGCGGCGCCGGCCTTCCAGACGCCGAGGTAGGCGGCGATCAGGTCGGGGGTGCGGCCGAGCATGACGGCGACCGCCGTCTCGGGGCCGGCGCCCAGTTCGCCGAGCCGCCGGGCGAAGGCCTCGGCACGGCGCTCCAGCCGGGCGTAGGTCCAGCTCTCGCCGCCGCAGACGACCGCGGTCTCCTCGGGGTTGGCGCGGGCGACGGCGGAGATCACCCTGTGGACGAGGTCGTCGCCCGCACCGGCGGTGCCGGGCTCGGGGGCGCCGGGGCCGAGGGCGAGGATCTCCTCGCGCAGGGCGCCGGGCAGCAGCGCGGCCCGGTCCAGACGCGCCCACGGCTCGTCGACCAGGGACTCCAGCAGCCGCACCCAGCCGGCCGCGAAGCGTTCCACGGTGCCCGGGTCGAAGAGGGAGGTGGCGTACTCGACCAGTCCGAGCAGGGAGCCGTCGCCCTGGCGCTGGAGCACGAAGGTGAGGTCGGTACGGGCGCTGCGCCAGGCCCCGCGGAAGGCCTCGACGTCGCCCTCGGCGGCGGCCGTGCCGGTCCGGCCCTCCTCGTGGAGGTCGAACATGACCTGGTAGAGGGGGGTGCGGCCGGGGTCGCGGGCGTCGTCGAGCTCGGCGACGAGGCGGTCGAAGGGCAGGTCCTGGTGGGCGAAGGCGCTGCGGGCGGTGTCCCGGACCCGGATCAGCGCCTCCTCGAAGGTGGCGTCGGCCGGGGCGTCGCAGCGCATCACCAGCGTGTTGAGGAAGAAGCCGACGACGTCGGCGACCTCCGGCCGCTCCCGTCCGGCGACGGGCACGCCGACCGGCACGTCCCACTGGCCGGTGAGCCGGGCGACGAGCGTCCCGAAGACGGTCAGCAGGGTCTGCTGGAGGGTCGCCCCGCGGCCGCGCCCGAAGGCGGCGGCCCGGTCGGCGAGTGCGGCGGGGACGGTGAACACGTGGGCGGCGCCGACGCCGTCGCGGACCGCGGGACGGGCCCGGTCCGCGGGCAGGTCGGCGGGGACGGACCCCTCCAGGGCCCGCTTCCAGTGGGCCAGCTCCTCGGTCGCGGCGGATCCCGTCAGGCGGCGGCGCTGGTGGACGGCGTGGTCGGCGTACTGGACCGGCAGTGCGGGGAGCACGGCGCCGGTGCCGTGGTGCGCGGCCTCGGCGAGGGCCAGCAGGTCGCGCTCCAGGACCACCGAGGACCAGCCGTCGCAGGCGATGTGGTGGATGGACAGGACCAGGTGCAGGGAGCCGGCGCCGCGGACGGTCAGGGCGCGCCAGACGGGCCCGTTCTCCAGGTCGAAGGGGCGGCTGAACTCGTCCTCGATCAGGACGTTGCGGGCCTCGGCGGTCTCGGCGCGGGTGGTGCGCAGCTCGATGTGCGGGGCGGGGTCGGCGATCTGGACCGGCTCGGTGCCGCGCAGGACGTAGCGGGTGCGCAGGATCTCGTGGCGCTCGGCGAGCCCGTGCAGGGCCGCCGCGACGGTGTCGTCGGCGTAGGCGGGCGGCAGGGTGATGAAGACGGGCGCGTTCCACTCGGCGCTGCCGGGGCGCATCCGGTCCATCAGCCACAGGCCCTGCTGGCCCGGCGAGAGCGGCAGTCCCGCGTCGGTGCGGGGCACGGGCCGGACGGCATCGTCGGCGGCGGCCGGGGCGGCGTCCGGGCCGGCGGTGCCCGCGAGGGCGGGGGCGCCGGCCAGCAGGGCGGCCTGCGACTCGACGGTGGTGGCGGTGAACAGGGCGCGCAGCGGGACGGTGGTGCCGGAGGCGGCGGACAGGGCCTGGGCCAGCCGGCTGAGCAGCAGGGAGGCCCCGCCGAGCTGGAAGAAGTCGTTGGTGGCGCCGATCCGGGCGGCGGGGATGTCCAGGAGGGCGGCCCACTGCTCGGCGACGACCCGTTCGGCGGCGGTGCGCACGGGGACGTGCGCGGTCTCCGCCTCGGCCGCCGCGGAGGCGGGCTCGGGCAGGGCGGAGCGGTCGATCTTGCCGTTGGCGGTGAGCGGGAAGTCGGCGACGGGCACGTACACGGACGGGATCAGCGGGTCGGGCAGGGAGCGGCGCAGGAAAGTGCGCAGTTCCTCGGGGCGCAGCCGCTCGCCGCGGGAGCGGACCCAGGCGACGAGGCGGTGTCCGCCGTCGCCGTCGGGGACGGCGGCGGCGACGGCGCCGCGCACCCACGGGTGGGAGGCCAGCGCGGCCTCGACCTCGCCGGTCTCGATGCGGACCCCGTTGACCTTGACCTGGTGGTCGAGGCGGCCGAGGTACTCCAGCGTGCCGTCGGCCTGCCAGCGGACCCGGTCGCCGGTGCGGTAGAGCCGTTCGCCGGGCGGGCCGTAGGGGTCGGGGACGAAGCGTTCGGCGGTCTGGTCGGGGCGGCCCTGGTAGCCGAGGGCGAGGCCGATGCCCCCGGCGTGCAGTTCGCCGGGGACGCCGACCGGGACGGGACGGCCGGCCGGGTCGAGGACGAGGGCGCGCATGTGGGCGATGGGCCGGCCGATGGGGACCGCGCCGGTCTCCTGCGCGGGGTCCCAGCGGTGCTCGGTGATGTCGACGGAGGCTTCGGTGGGACCGTAGGTGTTCCAGATCTCGGCGCGCGGGGCCAGTTCGGCGAGGGCGCGGCAGAGTTCGGCGTGCAGCGGTTCGCCCGCGCTGAAGATCAGGCGCAGGGCGGTGGCGCGCTCCCAGCCGGACTGTTCGGCCAGGCGCCGGTAGACGGAGGGGACGCCCTGCAGGACGGTCACCTTGTGGTCGCCGACGGCGCGCAGCAGCGCCGCCGGGTCGCGTTCGGCGTCCTGGGGGGCCACGGCCACCGCTCCCCCGCTGATCAGCGGCGAGAAGAGTTCCAGGCCGGCCGCGTCGAAGCCGATGGTGGTCTTGAGCAGGAAGCGGTCGGCGGGGCCGAGCTTGTGCCGGTGGGCCAGCCAGCGCACCCGGTTGGCGATGCCGGCGTGCGGGACGAGGACGCCCTTGGGGCGGCCGGTGGAGCCGGAGGTGTGCAGGACGTACGCGGGCCGGGCCGGGTCGGGGGCGAGCGGGAAGGCTGCGGCCTCGGCGGCGGGCACGGAGTCGGGGGCGTCGGCGACGTCCAGGACGGTGAGTCCGGCGGGCAGCCGCGCGGCGGTGCCGTGACCGGCGAGGACCACGGTGGCGCCGGCGTCCTCCAGGACCAGGGCGAGCCGGGCCTCGGGGTAGGTCGGGTCGAGCGGGACGTAGGCGGCGCCGGCGAACCAGACGCCGAGCAGCGCGGCGATCAGCTCGGGGCCGCGCGGCAGGCAGACGCCGACGAAGTCGCCGGGCGCCACTCCGCCGGCCCGCAGGGCGGCTGCGTGGCGGGCGGCGTGGTGCTCCAGGTCGGCGTAGGTCCAGACGGCCCCCGTGGTGGCGAGGACGGCGGGGGCTTCGGGGGTGCGGGCGGCCTGGGCCCTGAACAGGCCGGGCAGCAGCAGACGGCCGGGGGCGGATCCCGACTGCGTACGGTCGTTCACGTTCTCTCCTTCATCGGGATCGGGGGTGGCGTCGGCCGCTTCCCGGGGCCGGGGCGCCCGGGTGGCCCGCACGTCCGGGTGGTCAGGCGGCGGAGCCCGCGGACATCCGGCGGCGCAGGCTCGCGGGGCGCAGGTCGGTCCACAGTTCGGTGATCCGGGCGAGGCATTCCTCGCGGGTGCCCTCGGTGCCCTCGGCGTGCCAGCCGGCGGGCAGGTCGCGGTCGGCCCACCAGAGGGAGTACTGCTCCTCGTCGTTGAGGACGACGCGGTGGACCGTGTCCGCCCGGTTCTCGTTCTGCTGTTCGCTCATCGCTGTTCCCTTCGCGTGGTCAGGTGCCGCCATCCTTGAAGAGGCCGCTATCGATGCCCTATCGAGCGCATATACGTGCCGGAACGCGGCAGGGCCCCCGATGCCTTTCGGCTTCGGGGGCCCTGGGGTGCGCGGGGGTGGCGGGTCAGGCGGCGGCGCCGCTCAGGCCGGTGCCCGCGGTGTCGGGAGCGCCCTGGAGGGGGGTCGGGAAGGCGGCTTCGAAGGCGGCCTCGACGTCGTGGCCGAGGATCCAGCCGACGTCCGCCGCGGCCTCCTTGACGCCACCGGGCCGGCCGCCCGCGCCCGGGGCGGGACGGCCCGTGCGCGATCCGAGCTGGACCTTCGTGGTGTGCGGGCGGCGCAGCGACTCGTAGCGCTCCAGGGCGTCGGCGACGCCCCGCGCGTCCTCGTCGGCACGGGCCAGGCACAGGGCGAGCGCCACGCCGTCCTCGACGGCCTGGTTGGCGCCCTGTCCGTGGTGGGGCAGCATCGGGTGGGCCGCGTCCCCGAGCAGGGTCACCCGGGAGGTGCTCCACCGCTCCAGCGGGGCCCGGTCGTAGAGGGCCCAGCGGCGGACCTCGCCCGCGGCGCCGACCAGTTCGCGCACCTCGGGCGCCCAGCCGGTGAGGACGGCGTCCAGGTCGGTCCGGTCGCCGGCGCTGGTCCAGGACTCGGCGTCGCCCTCGTCGGCGGGGGTGACCACCACGTACGTGAACTGCCGTCCGCCGCTGACCGGGTAGCACAGCACCCGGGACTCGGGCCCCGCGAACATGTACATCCGGCCCGGGTCCAGCGAGGGCACGTCCGCCGCGTCCACCAGCCCCCGCAGCGCGCTGTTGCCGGAGTACACGGGGGCGTCCGCGCCGGCCACCGCGCGGCGCACCGCCGAGTGGACCCCGTCGGCGCCGACCAGGACGTCCGCCCGGCCCGTGGTGCCGTCGGCGAACTCCAGGAGCACCCCGTCGGGGCCCTCCTCGTGACGGACGAGCTCCTTGCCGGTGCGCACCCGCTCGCCGGGCACCAGTCCCGCGAGCATCCGGTGCAGGTCGCCGCGGTGGACGGTGAGGTAGGGGGCGCGGAACTGCCGCTCCCAGGCCTCGCCCATCTCCTGTACGGCGACGGGCGCGCCGTTGTGGAAGGCCCGGACCTCCAGGGCCTCGGGGCGGACCGCCAGCTCGGCCAGGCGCGGGCCGAGGCCGAGGCGCTCCAGCAGCCGGGTGCCGTTCGGGCCCAGGTGCATGCCCACGCCCTGCTCGCGCAGGGCCCCGCCCCGTTCGTACACGGTGACGTCCAGGCCCCGGGCGTACAGGGCCGCGGCGGCGGTGAGACCGCCCAGACCCGCGCCGATCACGGCCACTTCGAGGCTCACCGGTACTCCCAGGCGCTCTCGAAGGACTCGAACTCGTCGGCGGAGTCGAAGGATCCGAAGTCCGTACCGGCCCCGCCTGCGGAGCCCAGGGCCAGCAGTGCCTCCAGCTCGCCGGCGCCCGCCAGCTCCACGTCGGCGACGAGGGTGTCCGGTGCGGCGACGGCGGCCGCCAGCATCCGCTCGTACCCGTCGGCGAAGCGCGCGACCGTCTCGCGGTCCAGCACGTCCGTGTCGTACGAGAAGACCGCGGTGACCCCCTCGGGGGTCTGCTCGATGCGCAGCAGCAGGTCCAGCTGGCCCTCCTGCTGCGGGACGTCGATCAGTGCGATGTCGAGCCCCGCGTACGGGACGGACGGTCCCTCGGTGGCGCCCGGCGGGACGTTGGGCACGGGCGGTTCCATCCGGTCCATCTGGACGAGGAACAGGGCGGTGCGGAACACCGTGGCCCGGGGGAAGGCCAGCGCGCACGGGTAGCGCACGCCCATCATGCCGCCCATCACCCGCTGTCCGGCCTGCTCGGCCGCGCTGCGGAAGGTGGAGCCGGCGGTGAAGTCGGCGCGCACCGGCATGGTGTTGAGGAAGCAGCCGATCACGTCCCGCTGCGCGCGGCCCATCCGGCTGGTGGCCGGGACCCCGAGCACGAAGGCCTCCTGGCCGGTCCAGCGGTGGGTCAGGGCCTGGAAGACGCCGAGGAGGTAGGCGAAGGGCGTCACCCCCGCGACGGCCGCGGCCGGGGCCAGCGCGGCGGCGCTCTGCGCGGCCAGCTGCCGTACGACGGTGCCGCCCCGGTAGGAGCGCAGTGCGGGCCGGGGCCGGTCCAGGGGGAGTTCGGCGGCGGGGGCCCGCCCCACCGACTCCTGCCACAGCTCGGCCGCCCGCAGGCCCGACGCGGAGGCGGTGTAGCGCAGCTCCTCGGCGGCGTGGTCGGCGTAGGAGCCGGGGATGGGCCGCCAGCGGGGTTCCTGCCCGGAGGCGAAGCCCTCGTAGGCGTCGAGGACGTCGCGCACCAGCAGCCAGCGCGAGGTGAAGTCGCTGACGATGTGGTGGGCGGAGGTGACCAGCGCCCAGTCCTCGTCGGTGTTGCGCAGCAGCACCACGCGGAAGGCCGCGGACTCCAGGCGGAAGGGCCGGGCCCCGGCCTCCTCGGCGGCCCGGTGCAGGGCCTCCTCGCCGGCGCCGTCGAGGTCGCGGAACTCCAGCCGGACAAGGGGCTGTTCGCCGACGGTGCGGCGGACTCCCTCGGCGTTCTCGGTGAACACCGAGCGCAGCAGTTCCTGGCGGGTGCCGACGGCGGTGACGGCGGCGTCCATGGCGGCGGGGTCGACCCGGCCGCGCAGCCGCAGCGGCATGACGATGTTGTAGGCGGAGGCCTCGGGGGAAACCCGGTAGGCGGTCCACATGGACTGCTGGATCGCGGTCAGGGGCAGTGCCCGCACGGCGCCGGGCGCCCCGGCGGCGGTGTCCGTCACTGCGGTCACGGCGGTCACGGCGGTCACGGCGGTCACGGCGGTCACGGCGGTCACGGCGGTCATCCGCAGCCTCCCGCGTGGCTCATGTCCGTGGTGCGCCCGGCGCCGACCACCGCGAGCTCCGCCTCGGCGGGCTGTGCGGCGGGGGCCGCGGGGGCGGCGTCCCCGAAGGAGGCGGCGAAGGCGGTCACCCGGTCCAGGCCCCAGTAGGGCTCGTTGCCGTTGACGAAGAACGGGACGCCGAAGACCCCGTCGCGGTGCACGTCCAGCAGGGCGGCGACGGCCCGCTCGCGCAGCTCCGGGCTGTCGGTGGCGGCGGCCACCGCGTCGGCGTCGAGGCCGATCTCCACGGCCAGTTCGAGGACGGTCGCGGGATCGCAGATGTCGCGTCCCTCCAGCCAGCGGGCCCGGCCGGCGCGGGCCACCCACTCCCGGCCCAGGCCCGCGTCCACGGCGAGGAACCAGGTCAGGTGGGCCGGCTCCCACCACGGCTCGCGGTCGGTCGGCCAGGTCAGCGCCAGGCCGCGCTCGGCCGCGAGGCGGCGTACGTCACGCAGGATGTAGAACTGCTTGGCACGGGTCATGGGGGTGTACGGGAACTGCCCGCCGGCCTCGTCCAGCAGCTTGGCGCTGGTCTCGTCGGGCTCCCAGAAGGGGCGCCACTCGACCCGGTCGAGCAGACCGGGGTGCTCGCGCTCCAGGTCGTGCAGGGCGAAGAAGTTGTAGGGGCTGCGCAGGTTGAAGTAGAACCGGGGCGGTTTGGCGGCACGGCCGGCCATGTCGAACTCCTCTGTGAATCAGGCTGGTCGGACTGGTGGGGGCCGGTCAGACGACCAGACCGCCGTCGATGTGGAAGACCTGTCCGGTGATGTACGCGGCGCGGTCGGAGGCCAGGAAGGACACCAGCTCGGCGACCTCGTGCGCCTCGCCGAAGCGGCCCAGCGGGATCCGGGCCGTCATCTCCTTGGCGTGCTTCTCGGACAGGCCCCCGACCATGTCGGTGGCGATGAATCCGGGGGCGACGGCGTTGGCCCGCAGGCCGCTGCGGCCGGACTCCTTGGCCAGGGCCTTGGTGAAGCCGATGATCCCGGCCTTGGTCGCGGAGTAGTTGCTCTGCGTGGCGTTGCCGGCGGCGGCGACCGAGGAGAGGGTGATGATGGTGCCGCGGCGGCGCTTCATCATCGGGAAGGCCAGTGCCTTGGCGAAGTTGAACGTGCCGTCGAGGTTGGTGCGGACCACCGCGTCCCAGTCCTCGTCCTTCATCATCGCGAGGTGGCCGTCGCGGACGATGCCGGCGGCGGTGACCAGCACCTCCACGGGGCCCAGTTCGGCCTCGGCCCGCGCGGTGAAGGCCCGGACCTGCTCGCGGTCCGTGACGTCCACGCGGCCGGCCAGCACCCGCGCCCCCAGCTCCCGGGCGGCCTTCGCGGCGAGCTCCGCGGCCTCCTCGTTGGACTGGTAGCAGAAGGCCACGTCGTGGCCGTCCCGTGCCAGGGTCTCCACCACGGCCCGGCCGATGCCGCGCGAGCCGCCGGTGACGAGGGCTACCGGCCTCGGTGTCTCGGACATGGATAGATGCCTCTCTCTTCGGGACGCGGGTGCGCGCGTACGCGTCGACGCGCGCGGGGGATGGTGCGCAGGGTGCGGTACGGGACCGGGGGCGCGGTGGTGTGCGCCCCCGCCGGTCTCAGCCGAGCCGCAGCAGGGTGGCTCCGACGGTGCCGTCCCGGTCCAGGGCGGTGACCAGCGCGAGCCGGTCCACCAGGGCGGGCTCCGAACCGGCGTGCGCCAGGACCGCCGCCAGCTGGAAGGCGGCCGAGGCGGCGGTCGCGTCGCCGACGAGCGGGCGTACGGCGATCCGCTCGCCGCCGATCCCCTCCAGCGCGGACTCCTCCTGCTTGCCGAGCTGCCCGGGCGGGGTGCCCGGCGCGATCAGGGCGACGTCCTCGGGGCCCACGCCGGCGTCGGCGAGCACCTCGGCCACGCAGCGGGCCAGCGCGGCCCCGGCGCGTCCGCTCTCGGGGAAGGCCCGGAAGCGGGAACCGAGGACGGTGGCGAGCACCCGCCGGCCTCCCTCGCGGGCGGCCTCCCCGCTCTCCAGCAGGAACAGCGCGGCGCCCTCGCCGAGCGGGTCGGCCTCGGCCCCGCCGTGGTCGGCGACCCGCTCCAGGCGGGCCCGCTGGACGGAGAACTCCTCGGCCGCGCCGGCCAGCAGCGCGTTGGCGTGGCCGCCGCGCAGCAGCCGGGAGGCGTAGTTCAGGGCGAGCAGGCCGGTGGCCGAGCCGCCGGAGACGGTGACGTTGGGGCCCTTGAGGGTGTGCCGGATGGCGCTCTGGCCCGTCGGGCAGTTCATCACCGTGTTGGGGAACCGGGCCGGGTCGACGAGGTAGGGCTTCTCCCCCGTCAGGGCGTCCTTGGTGAAGTCCATGATGGACTGGACGCTGCCGGAGGTGCCGAGCACCAGCCCGGTCTTCTCCGGGTCGGCGGCCAGGCCCTGTCCGAAGTCCTCCAGGAGCTCGCCGACGGTGACGACGGCGATCCCCGTGGCCCGGTCCATGGAGCGGGTTCCCTTGCGGCCGAGCACGGCCTTGATGTCGAAGCCCGGGATGAGGCCCGCTTCCCCGTAGGGGACCGGCCACTGCCCGCCGTCGACGGCGGAGGTCGCCGTGGTCCCGGCCAGGAGTCCCTCGGCGAAGGACCGGCGGCCCAGGCCATACGGGGAGGTCACGGCCCAGCCCGAGATGACGAGCCGGCGCTCGCGGGGCTGCGCCGCCGCTGTGTGCGTCATGCGACTGCGCTCCTGTCTTCCCAGTGGCCGAGGACCAGTACGGCGTTGTTGCCGCCGAAGGCGAGTCCGTTGTTCTGCACGACCTTGAGGTCGGCTTCGACCGCCTCGTTCGGTACGCAGTCCACGCCGCACTCGGGGTCGGTGGTGCGGTGGTTGATGGTCGGCGGGATGAATCCCTCGCGCAGGGCGAGGGCGCAGGCCGCCGAGGCCAGGGCGCTGGCGGCGCCCATGGTGTGGCCGATCATCGACTTGATGGAGACGGTGCGCGGCAGGTCCTCGCCGAACACCTGGCGGATCGCGCCGACCTCGGTGACGTCGTTCGCCCTGGTCCCGGTGCCGTGCGCGGAGATGAAGTCCACATCGGCGGGGGTGATCCCGGCGTTGGCGTGCGCCGCGGTGATGCAGCGGGCGATCGAGTCCCGGTCGGGGGCGACCGGGTGGCTGGCGTCGCAGGACAGGCCGTAGCCGAGGACCTCGGCGTAGATCCGGGCGCCGCGGGCCAGCGCGGACTCCAGCGATTCCATGAGCAGGATGCCGGCGCCCTCGCCCGTGAGGATGCCCTGCCGGTCGGCGTCGAAGGGCCGGCACACGTCGGGGGCGATGGTGCCGAGCCGGTAGAAGCCGGTGAACGTCTTGCGGCACAGGGCGTCGGCCCCGCCGCACAGGGCCATCTCCACGTCTCCGGAGCTGATCGCGTCGTAGCCGTAGCCGACCGCGTAGTTCCCGGCGGCGCAGGCGGTGGGGACGGTGACCGTCTCCACGTCCTCCAGGCCGAGTTCGCGGACGATGCCGGCGGAGAGCCGGCCCGGCCAGACGCGGCGGGCGACCACCGGGTCGAGGGTGTCCTCGTCCCCGGCGACCTGGAGCCCGGTGAGGTGGTCCAGGTCGCGGGACTCGCCGTCGGTGGTGCCGACCGAGACCAGGGAGCGCCTGGCCCGGACGTCCGCCTCGGTGAGACCGCCGTCGGCCACCGCCATCCGGGCCCCGGCGACCGCGAACTGGGCGGCCCGGCCGAGCTCGTCGGCCGGCAGCTCGCGCAGCCAGGCCTCCGGCTCGAAGTCGGTGATCTCGCAGGCGTTGGAGTGGGCGAAGCCGGTGGTGTCGAACGCGCTGATGGGCTTGGCCCCGCTGCGTCCGGCGCGCAGGCCCTCGGCGAAGGCGTCCACGCCCGTGCCGATGCTCGTCACGACACCGAGACCCGTGATCACCACCCGGTGCCGGGCAGCGGACCGCTGCCCCGTCGCGGCCGTCTCGGTGGTCACTTGCCCTCGGCCTCCGCGATCACGGCGTAGACGCCGACCAGGTTGACCATGCGGCTGAGCTCGGACTGCTCCAGCGTGATGCCGAAGACGCGCTCCAGCGAGGCCAGGATCTCGATGGTGCGCAGGGAGTCCGCGTCGTGCTCCTCCTTGAAGAGGCTCGTCTCGGTCACCTCGTCGAGGTCGAGTTCGAGGATGTCGCAGACGATTTCCTTGATCTGCTCCTTGCGCCCGGCGTCGAGGGCGGGGATCTGGGTGGTCATCTGATGTTCCTCCAGGTGAAGGGCGGTCCGCGGCGGACCTGCCGGTGCCGTGCCGGGTGGGCTCCCGGTGGGGTGGCGGGGGTGGGGGGCTGGCGGGGCCAGCGGTGGTGCGATGCTTCGATGGTGGGAGGGGCCGCTATCAGTGGCCTATATCCACCAGGTGCGGAGTGAGGCCCGCGGAGCGGGGCTCCTTCCAGAGGTGCGAGACCTCGCCGAACTGGCGGTACACCCAGGCGTCGTCGTAGATCGTCTCCAGGTAGCGGTCGCCGCCGTCGGGCAGGACGAGCACCACGTTCGAGCCGGGGATGATGTCGGGGGCGATCCGTTCCAGTGCCGCGACGACGGCCCCGGAGGAGCCGCCGGCGAGCACCGCCTCGTCCCGGACGAGGCGCCGACAGCCGACGACGCAGTCGAGGTCGCCGACGTGGATGACCCGGTCCGCGTCCGAGGGACGCAGCAGCCGGGGCACCACCGAGGCGCCGTGGCCCGGGATGAGCCGGGTGCGGCGCTCCTGCGGGCCGAAGAGCACGCTGCCGATGGCGTCCACGGCGTTGATCGTGGTGTTCATCCCGTGCCGGCGGACGTACTCGGCGCAGCCGCCCAGGGTCCCGCTGGTGCCGGCGGCCACGATGAGCTGGTCGACGCGGCCGTCGAGGGCCTCGGCGATCTCGCGCATCGTGTTCTGGTGGGCGATGGGGTTGAGGGGGTTGGAGTACTGGTCGGGCCAGTAGGCGTCGGGCGTCACGGCGACGAGGTCGGCCACCCGGCGGAGCCGGGCCGGCAGCAGTTCGCCGGTGGCCGGATCGGGGTCGACGACGATCTCGACCTCGGCCCCGTAGGCCCGCAGGATCGCGACGTTCTGCCGGGTCGTCCTGGCGTCCACCACGCAGATGAAACGCAGTCCGAAATATCCGCAGATCTGGGCGAGCCCGATCGCGAGATTGCCGGAACTCGACTCGATCACGGTCGATTTGCCGGGTACGAGTTCCCCGGTCCTGATGCGCGCCAGCACCATGGAGAGTGCGGAGCGGTCCTTGATGCTTCCTCCGGGATTGAACCGCTCCACCTTGGCGAACACCCGCGAGCCGAGGCCCGGCAGCAAACGCTCCAGTTCGATGAGCGGAGTTCCTCCCACGGTGGAGAGGATTCCCTTCGTCCCTTCTTCGTACGGCATCTGATGCAGCCATCCTCTGCTGGGAGTTGCGGGGTGCGAATACAGCGTGATTGAGATTCGGCCAATCCGCTATATCGATGCCATACGGCCGGTTATAGGTGGCGCATAGTCGATGGCCTGAATCTCTTCCACATCGCACCACGGAAGTCCCCATGAAGACGGAAGAGAGAGTCCCTGACATGACCGGCACCGACTCGCGCATTCAGAAAGTCGTCATCCTGGGCGGCGGAACCGCCGGCTGGATGACCGCCGCCTATCTCGGCAAGGCGCTCCAGGGCACCGTGGACATCACGGTCCTGGAGGCTCCGGCGATCCCGCGGATCGGTGTCGGTGAGGCCACCGTCCCGAACCTGCACAAGGTCCTCTTCGAATACCTCGGCATCGCCGAGGAGGAGTGGATGCGGGAGTGCAACGCCAGCTTCAAGATGGCCGTCCGCTTCGTCAACTGGAGAACCGGCGGTCAGGGCGAGCCCAACGCGCGTGAGCTGGAGAACGGCGGCCCGGACCACTTCTACCACCCGTTCGGCATCCTGCCGGACAGCGACAACGTCCCGATGTCGCACTACTGGGCCAAGCGGAAGCTGGAGGGCCAGACCGAGGAGCCGTTCGACTACGCGTGCTTCCGCGAGCCCCCGGTCATGGACGCGAAGAAGTCCCCGAAGTGGCTCGACGGCACCCCGTCCACCCGCTACGCCTGGCACTTCGACGCGGCCCTGGTCGCCGACTTCCTGCGCCGCTTCGCCACCGAGAAGCAGGGCGTCCACCACGTGCAGGGCGAGATGACCCACGCGGAGAAGGACGAGCGCGGCTTCATCAAGGCCCTGCACACCAAGGACGGCCGGGTCCTGGAGGCCGACCTGTTCGTGGACTGCTCCGGCTTCCGCGGCCTGCTCATCAACCAGGCCCTCGAAGAGCCGTTCATCGACATGAGCGACCACCTGCTGTGCGACAGCGCCGTCGCCACCGCCGTTCCGCACGACGACGAGGCCAACGGCATCGAGCCGTACACCTCCGCCATCGCGATGTCCTCCGGCTGGACCTGGAAGATCCCGATGCTGGGCCGTTTCGGCTCCGGCTACGTCTACTCCAGCAGGTTCACGACCAAGGAGGAGGCGACCAAGGAATTCAGCGCGCTGTGGGGCCTCGACCCGGAGACGACGAAGTTCAACCACGTGAAGTTCCGGGTGGGCCGCAACCGCCGCGCCTGGGTGAACAACGTGGTGAGCATCGGCCTTTCCTCCGCGTTCCTGGAGCCGCTGGAATCGACCGGGATCTACTTCATCACCGCGGCCATCTACCAGCTGGCCAAGCACTTCCCGGACCGCACCTTCAACCCGGAACTGGCCAACAGCTTCAACCACGAGATCGAGGTGATGTTCGACGACACCCGCGACTTCATCCAGGCGCACTTCTACTACGCGCCGCGCAATGACACGCCGTTCTGGCGGGCGAACAAGGAACTCACGCTGCCGAAGAACATCCAGGAGAAGATCTCCGCGTACAAGGCCGGCCTGGCGATCAACTCCCCGATCGCCGACGAGTCCACGTACTACGGGAACTTCGAGGCGGAATTCCGGAACTTCTGGACCAACGGCAGCTACTACTGCGTCTTCGCGGGCCTCGGCCTCGAACCGGACGCCCCCCTGCCGATCCTCGCGCACAAGCCCGATTCCGTGGCGGGCGCCGAGGCCATGTTCGGCAAGGTCAAGCAGGAGCAGGACCACCTCCTCGACACGCTGCCGAGCACCTACGACTACCTGCGCAAGCTGCACGGCTAGTCCGCGGTCCCTCCCTTCCGGTGCGCAGGCCCGGAGCCGGCTCCTCCCTCCGGCTTCCGGGCCCGCGCCGCACCCCGATCCCCAGGAGCCCCACAGATGTCCCGTACCTCCCAGCCCTCCCCGTCCCTGCGCGCCGATCGGTCCGACGGCGCGGCCGAAGCCGACATCCGCCCCCTGATGTCGGCGTTCCCGTCCGGTGTCTCGGTGATCACCACGATCGGTACGGATTCCGAGCCGCGCGGTATGACCTGCAGCTCCCTCGCCAGCGTGGCCCTCTCCCCGCCCACCGTCGTGCTGTGCCTGCGCACGCAGAGCCCGACCGTCCAGGCGGTGCTGGAGACCGGCCAGGTGGCCGTCAACCTGCTCCACGAGAACGCCCGTCCCGTCTCCGACCTGTTCGCCTCGGGCGCCCCGGACCGCTTCGCCCGGACCGAGTGGCGGCTCCCGCTGGGGGCCGGCGGCCCGCACCTGGCGGCGGCCTCGCACGCCGTCGCCGACGGGGAGGTGGTCAAGGCCGTCGAGTTCGGCGACCACACCGCGGTGTTCGTCCGGGTCACCCGGGTCTCGTTGCACGACGGGGAGCAGCCCCTGCTGTACGGCAAGCGCAGGTACGCCCGCTGGACCGATGCCACCGCCGTGCCCGGCCCACCCGCCGCGGCCCCACCCCTGCCGGCGATACCCGGCCCCGCCTCCGCGGCCCCGTCGGTCACCTCGGCAGCGTCGGTTGCGTCGGCCCCGTCGGCCCCGTCGGCAGCCTCGCCCGCCCCGGCCGTGAAGGAGACCGCCCGTGTCCGCCCGTGACCCGCTCCCCGATCTGCTGATCGCGATCCCTGCGGTCATCATCGCGTGCAAGGCCGGCGCGATGCTCTTCCGCCGCCTCGGTCAGCCTCCGGTGGTCGGTGAGATCGCCGTCGGCATCCTGCTCGGCCCCTCGCTCCTCGGCTGGCTGTGGCCCTCTGCCCAGACATGGCTGTTCCCCGGGACGGTCCTGCCGTTCACCGGGGCGTTCGGAAATCTGGGTCTGCTGGCGTTCATGTTCCTGGTGGGCCTGGAGCTGAACCTCTCCGCCCTGCGCGGGCACAGCCGTACCGCCATCGCGGTCAGCCAGGCGAGCATCGCGCTCCCGCTGGTCCTCGGCTCCGGGCTGGCCCTGCTGATGTTCGACACGCTGGCCCCCAAGGGGGTCTCCAAGATCGCGTTCGTCCTGTTCATCGCGGTGTCCATGAGCATCACCGCGTTCCCGGTGCTGGCCCGGATCCTGACCGACCGGGGGCTCTACAACACCCGGATCGGCGCCCTCGCCATGGCCTGCGCGGCGGTGGACGACGTGACCGCCTGGTGCCTGCTGGCCGCGGTGGTCGCCGTCAGCACCAGCAGCTCCCCGATCGAGGCGGCCACCACGGCGGCCCTGGCGGCCCTGTTCCTGGCCTTCATGATCTACGCGGTCCGGCCGCTCCTGGCCAAGTGGGCCGTGCGGGCCGCCCGTACGGTGGACTCCGTCGTGCTGGTCGTGCTGTTCAGCGGGCTGTGCCTGTCGGCCTTCGCCACCGACAAGATCGGCGTGCACGCGCTGTTCGGCGCCTTCGTCTTCGGGGTGATCACCCCGCGCGGCTCCCGGGTGATCGAGCTGTGCGCGGCCCGGCTGCGGGCCTTCACCATCCCGATCCTGCTGCCGCTGTTCTTCGTCAACACCGGTCTGCGCACCGATGTGGGGCTGGTGGTCGCCGACCCGATGATGTGGGTGTGGGCCCTGGCCATCATGGTCGTCGCCTTCCTCGGCAAGTGGGGCGGCAGCACCTCCGCGGCGCGGGCCACCGGCCAGTCCTGGCGGGACGCCATGTCGATCGGCGCCCTGATGAACTGCCGCGGCCTGACCGAGCTGGTGGTGCTGAACCTGGGGCTGGAGCTGGGGGTGATCGGGCCGGACCTGTTCACCATGCTGGTCCTGATGGCCCTGCTCACCACGGCGGTCACCTCTCCCGCGCTGTCCTGGATCCGCCGTAAGGTGCCGCGGGGCACGGAGGCCGACGACGTGGCCGACGGTCCGCTGGCCCACGATCCGGTGCAGTTGCCGGCCAAGGCCGCCGCGGCCTCCTGAGGCCTCGTCCCCCACCGGGACCCGCTCCCGGACCCTCAGCCCGACCCGCCGTGCGGCCGTACCGTCCCCCTCCCAGGGACCGGTACGGCCGCACGGCCGCGGTGCGCGCGTCATGCCCGTCCTACGTGTCCACCGCTCACCGCCCCGCCGTGGCGAGCGGTGCCCCGGCGTGTCCGGCGGCGGCCCGCACCCAGCGGTCCAGCACCGCTTCCGCGGCCCCCGAGTCGAGGGCGCCCGCCGCCACGGCGACGGCCTCCCGCAGCCGCTCGGTGACCCCGCGCCCGCGCGCCGGCTCGGCGGCGGCCAGCGCGGCCCCCGCCGAGAGCAGCACCGCGTCGCGGACCGGGCCGCGCTCCCCGCCGGCGAACAGCCGTCGGGCCACCGCCGCGTTGTGCGCGGCGTCGGCGCCGCGCAGGGCGTCGGCCGGGGCGAACGCGATGCCGAGGTCGCGGGGGTCGAAGGATTCCTCCCGGACCCTTCCCCCCTCGACGCTCAGCACCGTCGAGGTGCTGCTGACGCTGAGCTCGTCGAGCCCGTCGTCCCCGCGGAACACCAGGGCGCTGGTGCCCCTGCGGGCCAGTACCCCCGCGATGAGCGGGAGCAGCCGCGCGTCGGCCACACCCACCGCCTGGGCGGTCGGCCGGGCCGGGTTGGTCAGCGGCCCGAGCGCGTTGAAGAAGGTGGGGATCCCCAGCTGCCTGCGCACCGGCGAGGCGTGCCGCATGGAGGGGTGGAAGTCGGGGGCGAAGCAGAAGGTGATCCCCGCCTCCTCCACCAGCGCCGCGACCCGGGCCGGCGGCAGGCGCAGGGTGACCCCGAGCGCCTCCAGTACGTCCGCCGAGCCGGAGGCCGAACTCGAAGCCCGGTTGCCGTGCTTGACCACCCGGGCCCCGGCGCCGGCGGCGACGATCGCCGACATGGTGGAGATGTTCACCGTGCGGGCGCCGTCGCCGCCCGTGCCGACCACGTCGACCGTGGCGCCCGGTACGTCGAGGGTCACCGCGTGGTCGAGCAGGGCGCGTACCAGGCCCTCCAGTTCGCCGACCGTCTCCCCCTTGCCGCGCAGGGCGACCAGGAAGCCGGCGAGCTGGGCGTCGGTGGCCTCACCGCGCATGACCTGGTGCATGGCCCAGCCGGTGTCGGCGGTGGTCAGGTCCCGGCCGGCGAGGAGGGTCTCCAGCAGGGCGGGCCAGTTGCGCGCCTCTCGGCCGGGTTCGGGTCTGGCGGTGGTCACTTGGTCTCCCTCTGGGATGGTCGGGTGTGACGGCTCAGTTCCACTCGCCCCAGTTGGTGGTCGCCGTCGGCGAGGGGGAAGCGTTCACCGGCGCCGCCGGGGGCTGCATGGTGGTGTCTGCTGCGACGCTCGCGTCGGCGGCGGAGCCCTCACTCGCGATCTGAACCCCGCCGGCGATCGCCACCGCCGCGATGATCGCGATGGTGATGCGCTTGACCTGGGTGCGCCACATGCTCTGCATTTCTGTTCTCTCCCCCGTTGGACTTCTGCTTGAGCTCCGGTCTGTTCCGGTGAGAAGAACACTAGGAAGAGGCGGCTTCGAGCTGATATCGCTGTGTCTTCCAGGGCCACACAATTTCGATAAGGACGATATACCTGCTGGTCAGAGGGGGTCCCGAGACCGATATCGGTCTCGGAAACCCCCCTTGACGATCCCTCGGGAGCCGCTTGAGGGCCGTTCGGGAGATGGTCGGGAACGGTCCGCGATAACGACCCGAAGCGGAGTTCAGCGTTCCCTGTACATTTCGGCCACCAGGAAGGCCAGATCCAGCGACTGGGTGCGGTTCAGCCGGGGATCACAAGTGGATTCATAGCGTTCGCACAGCTCGTCCAGGCTCACTTCCTCACCGCCGCCCACGCATTCGGTGACGTCGCCCCCGGTGAACTCCAGGTGCACGCCCCCGGGATGCGTCCCGAGCTCGCGGTGGACCTCGAAGAAGCCCTTCACCTCGTCGACGATGTCGTCGAAGCGGCGGGTCTTGAGGCCCGACGGGGCCTCGAAGGTGTTGCCGTGCATGGGATCGCTGACCCATGCCACCGGCGCCCCCTCCGCGGCCGTCTTCTCCACCAGGACGGGCAGCCGCTCGCGGACCTGCCCGGCGCCCATGCGGACGATGAACGTGAGCCGGCCTGGCTCCCGTTCGGGGTCGAGCCGGTCGATCAGCCGCAGCACCGTGTCGGAGTCGGTGGTCGGGCCGAGCTTCACCGCGATCGGGTTGGCGATCCGCGAGAAGAACTCCACGTGGGCCCCGTCCAGGTCCCGGGTGCGTTCCCCGATCCACAGCATGTGGCCGCTGCCCGAGTAGCGCCGCCCGGTCGTCGGGTCCTCGCGGACCAGTGGTTCCTCGTACTCCAGCAGCAGTCCCTCGTGGCTGACGTAGAACTCCACGGCGTGCTGGATGCGTTCGTCGGCCCCGCAGGCCCGCATGAAGTTGAGGGCCTGGTCGATCTGCGTGGCCAGGGCCGAGTACCGCTCGCCGACCGGCGAGCGGGCCACGAAGTCCTGGTTCCAGGCGTGCGCCTGGCGCAGGTCCGCGTAGCCGCCGGTGGTGAAGGCCCGCACGAGGTTCAGCGTGCCGGAGGCCGCCTGGTGCATCCGCAGCAGCCGGCCGGGGTCCGGTTCGCGCTCGCCCGGTTCGAAGGGGAAGCCGTTGACGGCGTCGCCCCGGTAGGCGGGCAGGGTCACCCCGTCGCGGGTCTCGGTGGGCTTGGAGCGGGGTTTGGCGTACTGGCCCGCCATCCGCCCGATCTTCACGACCGGCACGGAGGCGGCGTACTGCAGGACGAGCGCCATCTGGAGCAGGGTGCGCACCTTGCGGCGTACGGAGTCCTCCCGCACGTCCGCGAAGGTCTCGGCGCAGTCCCCGCCCTGGAGCAGGAAGGCCTCACCCCGGGCGACGGCGCCGAGGCGCGCCTTCAGCTGCTCGCACTCGGCCGCGACGACGAGCGGAACGCTGTCGCGCAGTTGCGCCCGTACGGCCTCCAGGGCCGCCTTGTCGGGCCACTCGGGCTGTTGTGCGGCGGGCAGGGCCCGCCAGGAATCCACGTGCTCCACGACATGCTCCTTCGTCACCCGGTGAGGGCGTCTGCGGGCTGGGTCCGTGCGGTGGTGAGGAAGTTCTCCAGGAGGCGCATGCCGCCGACCGTGGTGATCGACTCGGGGTGGAACTGCACCCCTTCGACGGCGAGGGTCCGGTGGCGCAGTCCCATCACGTAGCCGTCGTCCACGGCGTGCGCGGTGGCGAGCAGCTCCTGCGGCAGGGGTTCGGCGACGATGAGCGAGTGGTAGCGGGTGGCGGTCATGGGGGCGTCGAGCCCGGTGAAGACCCCGGCGCCGTCGTGGGCGACCTCGCTGGTCTTTCCGTGCTTGAGCCGGTCGGCCACGCGCACCCCGCCGCCGTAGGCCAGGCCGATGGCCTGGTGGCCGAGGCAGATGCCGAGCAGCGGCACCCGTCCGGCGAAGCGGTGCACCAGCTCGACGTGGCCCGACTCGGCGGGGTGTCCCGGGCCGGGGCCCAGGACCACGGCGTCCGGCAGCCGGGCGGCGAGCTCGTCCGGGCTCTGGGTGCGGGAGCGCACGACCTCGGTGGTGGCGCCGAGGGTGCGCAGGTACTGGTCGATGATGTGGGTGAAACTGTCGTACGCGTCGACGAGCAGGACCTTCACGGGAGCAGCTCCTCACCGGTGAGCGCCCAGTAGGCCGCCCCCATCTTGTGCAGGGTCTCGCGCCACTCGGCGGCGGGCGAGGAGTCCGCGACGATGCCGGCGCAGCTCTGGGTGGAGTACGTCGCCCCGTCGTGGGTGACCGTACGGATGCACAGCGCCAGCCGGGACCAGCCGCGGATGTCGACCAGGCCGACGGCTCCCGCGTACATGCCCCGGGAATCGCTCTCCAGTTCGGAGATGATCTCCATGGCGCGGATCTTGGGAGCTCCGGTGACGGTCCCGGCGGGGAAGGTCGCGGCCAGCGCGGACCAGGTGTCCTCCCCCGGGGCGAGCAGGCCCTCGACCGTGGAGACCAGGTGGAAGACGTGCGAGAACGTCTCGACCGTCATGACCTCGCGGGCGTCCAGGGTGCCGGCCAGGCTGACGCGGCCGATGTCGTTGCGGCACAGGTCGACCAGCATCACGTGCTCGGCCCGCTCCTTCTCGCTGGCGAGCAGGGCCTCGATCCGGGGCCCGTCGACCGCCGGGTCCCCGCTGCGCGGGGTGGTCCCGGCGATGGGGCGCATGACGATCCGGTCGCCCTCGGTGCGGAAGAGCACCTCGGGGCTGGCGCCGATCAGCGTGGAGCCGTCGCGGGGGACGAGGTACATGTACGGGGAGGGGTTGCGCGCGCGCAGCCGGCGGTAGACGTCCGCGGGGGTCAGCGCGGTGTCGACCTCGATGCGGTGGCCGATCTGGATCTGGTAGATGTCGCCGACGCCGATGTGGCGCAGGCAGCGTTCGACGTTTCCCAGGAAGGCGGCCTCGTCCGTGCTGTCGCGGACGGCCAGGGGGGCGGGGGCCTCGGGGGCCCGGCCGGCGGGCTCGGCCATACCGGCCGTCAGCCGTTCGACGATACCGGCGAGGTCGGTACGCGCGGCGGGGCCTCCGTCGGGGCCGAAGGCCTCGCTCCGGGCCGCCAGCCGGACGGCGGTGCCGGCGTCCAGGTCGTACCAGACGGTGTCCTGGAACAGGGTCAGGACGAGGTCGGGGGTGCCGTCGGCGACTCCTTGCCGGTCGGGCAGCTCCTCCATGTACCAGGCGGCGCCGTAGCCGATGGTGGCGAGGAAGCCGAAGGCGTACTCGGGGCGGGTGCTGTCGACGTCGAAGGAGGCCTGTACGGCCCGCAGTACGTCCCAGACCTGTCCGGGCCGCTCGAACAGCCGGTCTCCGCCGGGGCCTTCGGCCAGCCCGAGCCGGTCGGCGACCGCGGACAGTTCGGCCAGGACGGGGGCCACCCCGACGGCGGAGATCCGCCCCGGGTGGATCCGCAGCTCGGCGAGCCGGCCGAAGCCGACGACGGCCGAGTTCCCGTCGAACTCGGGGCTCTCCAGGGACTCCAGGAGGAACACGTCCTCCCCGAACCGGGCGCGCAGCGCCTCGTAGAGCTCCATGGGCGGGTGCGGGTCGAGGGCGCTCTCCTCGATCCGGACGGGGAGGGGGCGACGGCCGTGGTCGGCCGGTGCCCGAGTGGTGGTGTCGAGCAGTGTGGTCACCGGTTCGCTTTCCTCGGGTGGCTCGGGGCCGTGATGGGGGCGGCCGTGGGGGATTTCGGGGGGGGCGGGACGCCTCAGCCGTAGCGGCGCATCTCGTGGAAGAAGTCCTCGACGACCGCGAGGCCGCCGCGGCCCCGGAGGGTGTCGTAGATGTGCCGGCCGACCGCGAGGTCGAGCACGCCGAGGCCGAAGGGGGAGAAGAAGACGGGCCTGTCCTCGGGGACGGAGAGCTTCCCGGAGAGCACGTCGTAGAGGGTGCCGTCGACGAACTCGCGGCTGCCGGTGAGCTGTTCGGCCAGGTGGGGGGAGGTGTCGGCCTTGAGGCAGTGCTCGATGTCGTCGACGACGTTGAAGCCGGAGAGGATCACCTCGGGCGACAGGTCGCGCAGGGAGACGTGCAGCACGAGCGGGTTGTGCCCGAACCACCGCGGGTCGGTGACGTGGGGGGTGCCCGCCACGGTCGCGAAGACGACCAGGTCGCTCTCGCGGATCAGCTTCTCGGCGCTGTCGTGGACGGTGACCGGGCCCGGCTCGCCGGAACGGGTGAGGTAGTCGGCGAAGCCCTCGGCGTGCTCGGTGGACAGGTCGTGCACACCGATCTCGTCGAACTCCCAGCCCGTGCCCGCCAGGTACTGGTGGATGAAGCGGGCGATCAGGCCGACGCCGAAGAAGCCGATCCGGCGCGGGCGGCGGCCGGCCGGGCTGAGCCGGTCGGCCGCCAGCGCGGCGGAGGCGGCGGTGCGGGCCGCGCTGATGATCGAGGATTCCAGGCAGGCGATCGGGTAGCCGGTCTGCGGGTCGTTGAGGATCAGTACGGCGGAGGCGCGCGGAATTCCGGCCGCCACATTCTCGGGGAAGCTGGAAATCCACTTCACTCCGTCGACCGGCGCCTCTCCCCCGATCGAAGCCGGAAGCGCGATGATCCGCGAGGTCGGCCGGTCGGGAAAGCGCAGGAAATAGGACGGCGGATTCACCGTCCCGCCCTCGCCGTGCACCCGATATGCGGATTCGATCAATCCGACCAGTTCGGGCGCACGGCCGTCGAGGACTTCGTGCACCTGGGCGCCGGGGATCACGGCGAATGAGGGCGCGCCGGTCGTACGTGACATCGCAGACTCCACAGCTCGGCAGTTTTCTCGTCTGCGATGACGCTAGGGATCCGTTTTATCGCCGGGTTATTGACCGGTTACGGGCTCCTCACACACCGCCGTTCAGGGCTGCGGAAGGCACCCGCTCCAGAGCGCGGGCCGCCTTCTCCTCCCACGGAGGTGCTCCGGTGCGCTGGAAGATGGCGAGCGCACCGGTCAGCTGTGCCGTCGCCTCGTCCTCACGCCCACTCCCGAGGTAGGCCTCGCCCAGCGCCAGCCGGATCTGGCCCTCGATCATCGGGCTGCCCGTGCGGAGCGCATTGTCCAGCGCCTCCAGGAAGGTCGCCAGGGCCGACTCGCCATCGCCGGCCGCGTGCCGGGTCTGCGCGAGCCCGAGCAGGCCATACGAAAGTCCCAGCAGATCGGACCGCTCCTGGACGAGGTCCACCACCCGGGCGAACTGCGCCTCTGCCTCGTCCAGCTGGCCCAGCTCCAGATGAGCGCTCGCCAGCTGATGTGTGGCGATAGCGATGTTGCGCGCCGCCTTGCCCCCGATACTCTCACTCACCCGGACCGAGTCCCGGCTGAGCCGTATTGCCGTCTCCGGCTCTCCCTGATCGCGCGCGAACTGGGCCATGAGGTTGAGTACGTAGGCCTCGGAAGGCCGGTCCCCCGCAGCCCGGAACACCGGCAGGGCCTCCCGCAGACGGGCCATCCCCCGCTCGTGCTGCCCCCGGATCCGGTCGATGACCGCGAGGTTGCCCAGCACCAGCGACCGACCGACCTCGTCACCCGCCCGTGTGTAGAGCTCCAGGGACACCTCGTGCCGTGCGGCCGACTCGGTCAGGTTGCGCAGTCGCAGGTCCACGGTGGCGAGCTGCTGTTCCATTGCCGCCTGCCCGCGGATGTTGCCCGCACTGCGGGTCGCCTCCAGGGCGTGCCGGCCGCACGTGCGCCAGTCCTCCACATAGTTGCGCGACTCGAAGAACACCTCCATCGACATGACGAGGTCCCAGGCGACCTCGTCCATGCCCATCCGGGCGGTTTGTTCGACGACGGCAACCAGCGACAGACGCTCCGCCTCGTACCACTCCAGGGGAGCCGCGAGCAGTTCCTCCAGCAGGACCACGTCGATCTCCCGTCGAGAGACCGCGCTGTGCACGATGCTGAAGTCCCCGCCGTACTCACGGCGGTGCGCCTGCTCGGCGATGGTCAGACAGGTCCGGAACACCCGGTCACACGCTGCCAGCCGGTCCTCCTCGCTCTCCTCCTCCCGCGCCAGCTCCTCCGCGTACAGCCGCATCAGGTTCTGGAAGCGGTAGCGCAGCTGCCCGGTGGCGTCGACGCCGACGACCTCCAGGAACTGGGCGTCCACGAGGTGCTCTATCAGCCGCTCCGCGTCCATGACGTCCTGGTCCATCAGCGCGGCCCCGACCCACGCCGTGAAATCGGGTACGCCGAGCAGCCCGAGGTAGCGGTAGAGCCGGGCCGCGTCCTTGTGCAGGTAGCGGTAGCTCAGCTCGAAGCTCGCCCGGATCTGGGACTCGCCCTGGCTGAGCTCGTCCAGTCGACGCCGCCCGTCGTTGAGCCGGGTGACCAGGTGCCGCACCGACCAGTGCGGCTTGGACGCCAGCCGGGCCGCGGCGATGCGCAGGGCCAGGGGCAGCCGGTCGCACAGCTCGACCAGCCGGGCCGAGTCCGCGGGCGCGGCCATGATCCGGGCCTCCCCGACGATGCGGCCGAGCAGCTCGACCGACTCGTCCTCGGGCAGCACCCCGAGGTGGACGCGGGCGCGCGGGGGCCAGGTCACCAGCTGTTCCAGTTGCTCCCGGCTCGTGACCAGGACGGTGCAGCCACCGCTTCCCGGCAGCAGGGGCCGGATCTGCGCGAACGTGCGTACGTTGTCGAGCACGAGCAGTACCCGGCGTTCGGCCAGCACGCTGCGGTACAGCGCGATCCGGTCCTCCAGCCCGTTGGGCACGTCCTCGCTCTCCACCCCGAGGGAGCGCAGGAAACGGCTCAGTATGTCCCCGGCGGTGGTGGGGGCGTGGTGCTCGTCATATCCGCGGAGATCGGCGAACAGCCGTCCGTCCGGGTACTGTTCGGTAACCCGGTGCGCCCAGCGGACGGCGAGGCCGGTCTTGCCCACGCCCGCGACGCCCGTGATCAGTCCGACGGTGGGCGCGCGGCCGCTCTCGCCCTGCCCTTCCACCAGGGCGTCGAGGTCCGTGAGTTCCTCCCTGCGGCCGGCGAAGCCCGGTACGTCGGGGGGCAGTTCGGAGGGCACGACGCGGTTGCGTGCTCCTAAGGCGTCGCCCGTCGCGTCGGCGGCGGCCGTGGCGGGCGCCTCGTACGCCAGGGACGGGTCGTCGCGCAGGATCGCGTCGTGCAGCTCCTGGAGCTCGGGACCCGGATCCATGCCCAGTTCGTCGATGAACTGGCGCCTCGCCTCCCGGAAGCTCTCCATGGCCTCGGCCCGCCGCCCGGATCTGTACTGGGCGAGGATGAAGTGGTAGCGGGTGCGCTCGCGCAGCGGGTGTTCCCGTACGGTCGCGGCCAGCTCCGGGAGCAGCAGCTGGTGCCGGCCGAGCTCCAGCTGGACGCTGGTCATCGCCTCGTAGGCGTTGATCCGGACTTCCTCCCAGCGGGCCGCCTCGTCCTCGACGAGCTGTCCGGTGACCCCGGCGAGCGCCGGTCCGCGCCACAGGGCGAGGGCCTCGGCGTAGCAGCGCGCCGCGTCGGCCGGACGCACGTCGCGGACGGCGGTCTCGGCCTCGGCGACCAGCCCGGTGAAGGTGACCGTGTCCAGCGCGTGCCCCTCCGCACGCAGCAGGTAGCCGGGGTGCGCGGTGACGATGACTTCCTCGGTCACACCCTCGGCCTTGATGGCCTTGCGCAGGGCGGCGATGACGATGGCCACCTGCGTCCGCGCGGTGGCAGGAGGCCTGCCGTTCCACACTACATCGACAAGTGTGTCAACTGGCACAATCCGCCCAGGACTCAGGAGCAGAAGGGCCAGAATCGTACGTTGCCGGGCACCCCCTACCAGAATCGGCCGCTCCCCCACGGTGGCCATAAGTGGACCAAGAATTCTGAAACTGAGCCGCTCACCCAATGGATCTCCCCCCGTCACTGACCGGGCCCGGCCAGCGGGAGCAGCCTACCTGTCTGCCGCTGACAGAAAAGGTGCCCGACGTAAGCCAAGTGACTGGTGAGACACCCTGACCGAAAGCTGATCGGTCATCTCGGGATTGGCTGAAATTAACCCGTTGAAGCCCTCTCGACATCTGTGCTCAGGGGACAACTTCAAGCCACACTCGACGAAACCGGAAGCTCCGCTTGACCTTGCATGGACCCGGCACGGACAACGGCCCGGCCCCCACGCGTGGTCACTCGTGGGGGCCGGGCCGTGCGCGGAGTGCAGTCAGCCGCGGGCCGGGGTCGGCGCCGGGGCGAAGTGGAGGGGCTGGCGCAGCGATTCCGGACCACGGACCCGGGTCCCGTAGACCAGCAGCTCGCATCCGGGTGCGACGCGGCAGTCGATCGTCCGGCCGTCGTTGGTGTCGAAAGCCGCCGAGACGAGGACCGTCTCGTCCAGCCTGCCCTGGTCCGTGGTGATCGGCGGACGGCCCCGGGTCCGGCAGGCGGTCTCCTGCGTGGACCCGGCGACGCACTCCAGGACCACCGAGTGGAACTGCGGCTCGTAGCCCCGCCCGGTGGCGCGCACGGACTGGCCGTCCACCAGCCCCTGGGACGGATCCACCCGGAAGGTGGGCGCCGCCTCGAGCGCCCCGTGCGGCCGGAAGGCCAGCGGGACGGTGGTGAGAACGGCTCCGGTGATGTCGGTCAGCGCCAGCCGGCACGGATGGGCGGCGGTCGCGGTACGGCAGTCGAAGGTGCCGGAGCCGGTGGCGAGCTCGGCGTAGAGCTTCTTCGGGAAAACCGGGAGCGTGCCGTCCGGAAGGACGCGGAACTGCCGGCTGGTCCTCTCGTCACAGGCCCCGGCGACCGTGTCCGGGGCGCAGAGCTCGACCAGCACGTACGCCTTGGCCGGACCGCCCTTGACCGAGAAGCCGACGACGTCCCCGTCCAGCAGCCCCGCCGTGCGCTTCACGAGCAACTGCGGATCCGCCGGCGCCGCCTGCGCGGTCCCCCCGAACCCCACCCCGGCCAACGCCAGCACCAACCCGGCGCGGGCGAGTGACCTCAAGATCCTCATGCGTCCCCCCTCTGGTCGCCCTGTCCGATCGCAGGCATCCTCCTGCCCGCGGAACCCCCCGACAAGGCCGCGAATCCGGACGCCTCCCCACCCCCACACCCCCCACCGAACCCCTTCGCGCCCACGTCCCCGCAGGTGCGTGCCGCCGCCACGGCCCGGACTCCGACGGGGAAGCGCTCCACCGCTTGGCGGGATCCGAGCCGTTCGGCCGCGCTCTCGGCCGCCGACCGGGAGCGCGGGTCCGGCCGGGCAGGGGCCCGGGACCCGGCTCCGAACGGGGCTCAGGTCGTGTACTCCGAGTTCAGGCGGACGTAGCCCTCGGTCAGGTCGCAGCCGTAGACGGTGAAGGAGCCGTCGGCGATGCCGAGGTCGATCCCGATCACGACCTCGTCGGCGGCCTTCAGGTAGTCGGCGACCTCGGCGCGCCGGGCCTGCTCGTCACCGGCCGGCGGGTAGACCTCGGCCGCGCCGAAGGAGACGCGGACGCGCTCGGGCGCGATGTCCGTGTCGTCCTGGCATTTGCCCACGGCCATCACGACCCGGCCCCAGTTGGGGTCGGCGCCGTGCACGGCGGTCTTCACCAGGGGCGAATTGACCACGGCCTTGCCGACCCGCTTGGCCTGGGCGCCGTCGCGGGCCCCGGTGACCGTCACCTGGATGAGCTTGGAGGCGCCCTCGCCGTCCGAGGCGATCATCTTCACCAGCGCCAACGCGACCTCGTACAGGGCCGCTTCGAAGGCCTGCGGGTCCACCGGGCCGGCCAGGCCGTTGGCGAAGAGGGCGGCACTGTCGGACGTGGAGGTGTCGGTGTCGATGGACACCGCGTTGAAGGTCACGTCCATCACCCGCTTGAAGGCGGCGGTCAGCCAGGCACCGTCGAGCTCGGCGTCCGTCACGAAGAAGGTGAGCAGGGTGGCCATGTCGGGCTCGATCATGCCGACGCCCTTCGCGATGCCGGTCAGCACGGCGTCGCCGACGCGTACGGACACGCACTTGGGCCGGGTGTCGGTGGTCATGATGGCCCGCGCGGCGGCGTCCATGCCGACGGCCGGCCGCTCCGGAGGCCAGGCCAGGCCTTCGAGGTGGCCGAGGATCGACGGCAGCGGGTACTGCACGCCGATCACCCCGGTGGAGGCGATGAGCAGTTCGGCGGGGTCGATCCCGACGGCGCCGGCGGCCGCGTCACGGACCGCGGCGGCGTTGCGGGCCCCCTCGGCTCCGGTGGCCACGTTGGCGTTGCGTGCCACGACGACGACGCCGCGGGCCGAGCCGTCCGCGACGGCCTCCCGCGACAGCAGGACCGACGGCCCGGCGAACAGGGAGCGGGTGAAGACGCCCGCCGTCTTCGCGGGCACCTCGGAGACGATGACGCACAGGTCGTCGCGTCCGTCGTCGGCGATACCGACCGGTGCGGTGTGGACGACGAAGCCCTTCGGCAGTGCGTGCGTCACGGCGGTCCTTCTCTCGAATGGGTCCGGTGCGAATCGGGGAGTTATAAGTATGTGTGACCTTGAAAATTTATGCAATGCGGCCCGAAAAGCGGGCCGGTACGGGTATCGACCCGTACCGGCCCCGCCCAGGCCCTGGGGCCCGAGCGCCTATGCGGCGATCTGGAGCTGCTGCGCCAGGATCGACTGCATCGTCTCGCGCAGGCGGCGCCCCGGCATGATGCCGATCTCGTCCATCAGCGTCCGCTTGGCCTGGTGGAACACGTTCAGCGCGTCGGCCTGGCGGTCGGCGCCGTAGTACGCGTGCATGAGGGCCACATAGAGGTCCTCACGCAGTGGATCCCCCGCTATCAGCCCACTCAGGCGGGCTATCGCCTCCTCGTTGCGGCCGAGCTTGATGTCGAGCCGCGCCCGTTGCTCCAGTGCGGCGAGCCGCTCCCGGTCGAGCCCGTCGGCGCGGGCCCGCAGCCGGGCGGAGGTGATGTTGGCGAGCGCCTGCCCCTTCCACAGGGCCAGAGCCGCGTCGAGCCGGTCGGACGCCTCCCGGTACCGGCCGGCCTGGCCCTGTTCCTTCGACTCCCGGACCATGTCACGGAAGACGCTCACGTCCACCCGGCCCGCCGGGACGTGGAGCTGGTAGCCGAGGGCGTGGGAGGCGAGGATCTCCCGCCCCACACCCACCTCCTCGAACGCGGTCCGAATCATCCACGCACTGTTCTGCAGCTGTCCGGAGACCGTCTTCGGAGGATCCGCGTCCCACGAATCCTCGACGATCGACTCCTTCGTCACCATCTGTCCCGCATTCAGAGCGAGACTGGCCAGGAATTTCAACTGGCGCTGGCCCTGAACCGGAACCTGGGCTTCTGAATTGAAAGCGGTTACTGGCCCGAGAAGCCGGACTGTCACGCGCGTCGCAGTATCGATGTCATCCCCCTGATCATCGTATTCCTCCACCCGCAAGCGACTTTTGGTCGAAAAGTCGTCTTCCGGATGACTTGATCAGGTTATTGCCGAAGATCCTCTTTCGCAAATGAGGATCAGCTGCGCAACGATATCGTTGCATAGTCGTACATTCCATACACCTGGGACATGCGCACGTTGGCGGCCCGACCGCCCCTGACCACCACGGACTTGACGTACATGTAGGGGCACATCACGGCCGCCTCCATCGCCTCCCGGTCCACGGCCGCCCACAGGGCCTCCCGGGCCTGCGCGTCGAACGTGCGCGCCCCCGTGTCGAGCAGTGCGTCGATCTCCGAAGACGCCAGTTCACCCAGGTTCTGGTTCCCCGCCTCCTTGATCGCGCGCGAGTCCGAGATCTGCTGCAGGTAGCCGAAGCCGTCCGGGAAGTCCGCCGCCCAGCCGAACATCACGATGCCGATGCCGTGCTCCCGCAGGTACGCCGGAACACCCGCGGTCTCGGTGAAGTAGCCGCCGGAGGTGAACGGCACCACCTCCGCCTCGATGCCCACGCGGGCCAGGCCCCGGGACAGCGCGAGCGCCGCGTTCCACTCCTTGCGCCGGTCCTCGCGCGCCGCGATCCGGGTACGGAAGCCCTCCGGGAGCCCGGCCAGCGCCAACTCCCGGCGGGCGGCGTCGAGATCGCCCGTGGCGTCCGGACCCACCGGGTAGCGGTCGTGGGACTCGTGGCCCGGCACCGTGGGCGGCAGGAGCGTGGTGGCGATGTCCCCGGCCGGCTCCCCGCCGTACGCGGCGCGCATCGCCGCCTTGTCCGTCGCGTACTGCACCGCGCGCCGCGCGTGAACGTCCCGCAGCGGCCCGACGTTCTGGTTGATGCAGTACAGCCACACGAAGCCGGTGTGCGGGTTGTCCACCCCCTCCCGGGCCGCCGGATCCGCCAGCAGCCGGTCCTGGGTCTCCGGCTGCACGCCGACCCCGGCCAGGTCGATGTCGGCCTCTCCCGCCAGCAGCATCCGGTCCACCTCCGGCCCGGACACCCCCAGCCTGACCGTGACCGCGTCCGGCAGCGCCGTGCGGACGGGGTCGCTCTCGCGGACCCAGTGCGGGTTGCGGGCCAGGGCGAGGCGCTCCCCGGGCAGGTACTCCCCGATCCGGTACGGGCCCGAGGAGACCGGCCGCCACCGGTACTCGGGGTAGGTGTCGGCCCGCTGCGGCACCGGGATCGTGGTGGGCAGCGCGGCCAGGTAGTCGAAGCCCGCGAACGGCTCCTTCAGCCGGAACACCACGGTGTGCTCGTCGGGCGTCCCGATGCCCTCCGGCCCGGTCAGGTACTGCCGGAAGTAGGCCGGGCCCCCGCGGGTCACCACGCCCGGGTAGACCTCCTCGGGGAAGCTGGCGCGCAGGACCGCGTAGCGGACGTCCTGCGCGGTGACGGGGGTGCCGTCCTCGAAGCGCACGCCCTCGCGCAGCCGGTAGGTCCAGGTGCGGCCGCCGTCCGACGGCTCGCCGAGGGAGGCGGCGAGGTCCGGCACCGGCTGCGGCCGGCCGTCCTCCCCGGTCCCGTAGCCGACCAGGGGCCGGCCGAGGAGGCGGATGAAGTTCCAGGTGTACGCGTAGTACGTGTCG
This sequence comes from Streptomyces sp. NPDC004667, assembly GCF_040609475.1. Taxonomy (NCBI): domain Bacteria; kingdom Bacillati; phylum Actinomycetota; class Actinomycetes; order Kitasatosporales; family Streptomycetaceae; genus Streptomyces; species Streptomyces sp. NPDC004667. Next base: position 181,576 of record NZ_JBEXKC010000001.1, read on the forward strand.
GCGGGGTCGAGGGAGTCGAAGTCGTCGGTGCGGACGAAGCGGAGCGTTCCGCCCGTGCTGTCCGACGGGTTCACGGTCCCGTGCGAGGCGGCGTCGAAAACCACAGGGTCTCAGTCCCAACTGTGTTGCGGGTTGCGGGCGGTGCGGTCTTGGCGGGTGCGGGCACGCCCCCACCGCTGCGGCGCGGTCAGCGGAGGGCTTCGAGGAACCGGGCGGCCACCGGGCCGGCGTCCTTGCCGCCCGAGCCGCCGTCCTCGATCAGGACGGACCAGGCCACGTCCCGGTCGCCGAGGTAGCCGATCATCCAGGCGTGCGTCTGCGGCGGCTTGGCCGCGCCGAACTCGGCCGTGCCGGTCTTGGCGTGCGCCGTGCCCGGTACGTCCTTCAGCGCGGCCGCGGCCCCGTACGTGACGGTGGCGCGCATCATCCCCCGCAGCCCCTCGGCCACGGGCGCCTCCAGCGCCGGGGCGGTGTGCCGGTTCCGGACGTGGTCCGGCACCAGGACGGGCTGCTTGAAGGAGCCCTCCTTGACGGTGGCCGCCATGGAGGCCATCACCAGCGGCGACGCCTGGACCCGGGCCTGCCCGATGGTGGTGGCGGCGAGCTCGTTGTCCGAGGCGGGCAGCGGGACCGAACCGTCGTAGGAGGCGGCCCCGATGTCCCACGGGCTGCCGATGCCGAAGGCCTTGGCGGTCTCCGGCAGCGCCGGCCCGGCCACCTTGCGGCGGGCCTCGACGAAGAAGGTGTTGCAGGACTTGGCGAAGGAGTCCCGGAAGAGCGAGCCTTCCGGCAGGACGAACTGGTTCTGGTTCTCGAAGCGCTGCCCGTCCACGGAGGCGAACTTCGGGCACGCCGCCACGTCCGTCGGCTTCATGCCGGTCTTCAGCAGCGCCGCCGCCGTGACGACCTTGAAGGTGGAACCGGGCGCATAGCGGCCCTCCAGGGCCCGGTTCATCCCGCCGGGCCGGTTCGCGGCGGCGAGGATGGCGCCGTTGCGCGGGTCGACCGCGACGATCGAGGCGTTCTTGTCCAGGCCTTCCAGAGCGCCCGAGGCGGCCCGCTGGACCTTCTGGTCGATCGTCGTGCGGATGTCCTCGCCCTTGCCGGACGGGCCCTGTGTCAGGGACTTGACCACGGCGCCCGACTGACGGTCGGCCACCACGACGGACTTGCCGTACGCGGCGCCGCCGGACAGCTCCTTCTGGTAGCGGGCCTGGAGCCCCGAGACGCCCTTGCCCTGCTCGTCGACCGCCCCGGTGAGGGAGGCGGCCTCCAGCGGGGCGCCGCCCTTGTCGAGGATGCGGCCGCGGCCGGTGTTCGCCGCGAGCGCGAGGGTCTGGCCGGCCTGCATCTGCGGGTGCACCACGGGCGTGGAGAACTGCACCTTCCAGGCGCCGGAGCCGTCCTTGAGGACCTTCGCCTCGGAGTCGTACGCCAGCTCCCCGGCTCCCGCGGTCTGCAAGGAGACCTTGAACGGCACCGTGACGGCACCCTCGCCGCCCTTCGAGGCACGGGGGCGGTCCGCGGTGATCGCGGCCTTCGTCGGCGCGACGTTCTTCATCACCGACTGGAGCAGCGAGCGGGCGCCGTCCGGCGAGTCGGTCAGGGCCGCCGCGTCCGCGGGGCGGTTCGCCGCCCAGGCGTCGAGGAACTCCTGGAGCCGGCCCGCGGCGGCCGCGACGTCCTCGTCCTGCGACGGCGGGGAGAGCCAGCGGTAGCCCGCGTAGGCGCCCGCGCCCAGCGCGGCCGTGGCCGCCACGGCCACCGCGGCCGCGCCCACGCGCTTGCCCCGGCCCGTCCTGCGGCGGGACGGGGCGTTCTGGTCCATCGCGTGCTCAGACATGCCGGTCAGGTTAGGCAGCGGCCGTCTCCGGGCTCTCTCGCCACTCTCCCGGCGCTCTCCCGACCCGCTGCGGCACTTGATCTCGTACCGCGGAACGTGTTGGGGTGGCCCCACCGCGAACCCCTCGCCGCTGCGCGGGGTTCGCCGGCCGGTCGCCCGTGCGGCCCAGCCGGGCCGACCGCCCCGGCTCCGCCGCGCGCGACCCCCTTCCCGGCCTCTACCGAGAGCGCATCCATGCACATCGCACGACGCACCGTCGTGTTCACCGCGGCCGTCGCCTGCCTGCTCACCGGAACGCCTGCCATGGCGTACGCACAGCAGGCACAGGGCACGCAGCCGGTGCACGACTTCAGCAAGGCCATACGCGAAACCGTGTTCGTGACCACGGACACGGACACCGACGGCGACGGCCGCAAGGACAAGGTCCGGGTCCAGGTGATCCGCCCGGACACGCCCCGCAAGGTCCCGGCGATCATCGAGGCCTCCCCGTACCACGGTGGCTTCGCCAAGGCCGACTTCCACCCCGCCGATGTCACCGGCACCCCGCAGCTGGCTCCCTGGACCCCGGGCGAGGCCGCCAAGGACGTCGACCAGTACCCGCCGTACTGGGACAACTACTTCGTCTCGCGCGGCTACGCCACCCTCGCCGTCTCCACGCTCGGCACCGGAGGCTCCACCGGCTGCCCCGGCACCGTGTCCCCCGAGGAGGTCAAGGCGATGACCAAGGTGGTGGACTGGCTGAACGGCCGGGCCGGCGCCACCACGGCCGTCGACGACACCGGCACCGGGGCCAGGGCCACCGGCTGGTCCACCGGCACCGCCGCGATGACCGGCACCAGCTACAAGGGCACCCTGGCACTGGCCGCCGCCACCACCGGCGTGCGCGGCCTGAAGACCGTCGTGCCGATGCTCCCGGTGTCCGACTGGTACGACTACTACCGCGCGAACGGCGGGAACGTCGGCCCCAAGGGCTACCCCGGCAACGACGCCGACATGCACGTCAAGCTCGTCCTGACCCGCGACCGGCCCGAGGCCTGCGCCCGGGCGGTCGCGGACGTGCAGGCCCGCATGGGCCACGAGAACGGCGACCTCAACTCCTTCTGGCGGGAGCGCGACTTCCGCTCCCGCACCGACCGGATCCGCGCCTCGGTCTTCCTCGTGGCCGGCCTCAACGACTGGAACGTCCGCCCCAAGCAGAGCCTCGACCTGTGGTCGCGGCTCCAGCACTCGGGCGTGAAGTCCCGGCTGTGGCTGACGCAGGGCCAGCACGACGATCCGCTGGACGTCCGCCGCCAGGCCTGGCTGGACTCGGTCCACAAGTGGTTCGACCAGGAGCTGATGGGGCTGCGCTCCGGGGCCGACGCCGAGCCGCGGGTACAGGTGCAGCGCCCGTCGGGCGCGTGGGACGCGTACCGCGAGTGGCCCGCCCGCGGCGCCCTCGACCGGACCCTGAAGCTCGCCTCCCTGCACGGCCCGCAGGCGCGCGGCTGGACGGACGACCCGTCGCGCACCGGCGACCAGCTGGCCACCGCCCCGGAGGGCGAGGACCCGGCGCGGCTCGCGTACCTGACGGAGCCGCTGAAGGAGGCCGTGCGGATCTCCGGCACCCCGCGGATCAGCCTGCGGGCGGGGGTCGACGGCCCCTCCCCGTACCTGTCGGCGTTCCTCGTGGACTACGGCCCGGCGAACTACCCGGTGAAGCTCAACGCCGGGCAGGAGAACTGGTGCTTCGGCGACAGCGCGCCGGGGAACACCGGGTGCCGCCCGCTGAAGGAGTTCAGCCGCGAGGACAAGCCGTTCAAGATCATCACCCGGGGGTGGACGGACGTGCGCAACCGCGAGAGCCCCGCCCGGCAGAGCCCCGTGGAGCCCGGCAGGACGTACGCCTTCCGCTGGGACCTGGAGCCGACCGAGCACATCGTCCCGGCGGGCCACCGCATCGGGATCGTCCTCACCTCCACCGACCGCGACCACACCCTGCGCTACCCGGCGGGCACCCGGGTGACGCTCGACCCGGCGGCCTCGGCACTCACCCTGCCCCTGGCCTCCGCCCACTAGCGGGCACGGCCCGGCGGGCACGGCGAAAAGGGCCGTCCCGGCCTTCCACCGGGGGTGTGGAAGTGCCGGGACGGCCCGGCTCCCCGTCCTGCTCAGGGACCGGGAGGCTCACTGCGGGGACGACTCCAGGACGTCCTGCGCGGGATCGCCCACGCCGGGTTCCGCTCCTCTTCGCGGGCTCTCCACCCCGTTCGCGGGGAGCCGCAGGAGCAGCACCCAGGCGCAGGCGGCCGCGCCGCCGCCCGCGAGGACGACGTCGGCCGGGTCCGCGACGCGCGTGGCGGCGGAGGCCAGGGCCGCGCCGAGCGGGATCATCCCCCACACCAGGGTCCGCATCGTGGCGTTGACCCGGCCGAGCAGCTCCGGCGGGGTCACCGACTGGCGCAGGCTGATCTGGGCCACGTTGTACACCACCGCCCCGGCGCCCACACCGAACAGCGCGACCGCGGTGGCCCAGAGCGGGACGCGGCCGGTGAGTCCGGCGAGGAGGGCGAAGGGGGCGGGCAGCATCAGCCCGACGGTGATGGACCGGCCGGCCCCGAGCCGCTGCGCGAGGCGGCGTACCGCGAACGAGCCGGCCAGGCCGCCCGCGCCGAGGGCGGACATGACCGCGCCGGCGCCGCCGCGGGAGAGGCCGTACGCGAGCATCAGGGCGATCAGCAGGGCGGCCACCGCGGACCAGGCCGCGTTGAACAAACCGGTCGCGGCGGCAATGCGGCGCAGGGCCGGGTGGGCCACGACGAACCGGAGGCCTTCGGCGACGTCCCGCCCGACTCCGGCCCGCGCCGCCGGGCGGAGCTCCTCCGCGCCCCGCCCCTTCTCCGTTTCCAGGGGCTCCGCCCCGGACCCCGGTCGCCTCGAACGCCGGCGGGGCCCCGGGGTGAGCAGCAGGAAGGTGGCCGAGAGGGCGTAGGCCAGGGTGGAGACGGCGAAGCCCAGGGGGGCGGCGCGCCAGGCGAGGGCTCCGGCCAGCACCGGGCCGAGGACGGCCGCCGCGGACTCCGCCGCGGACAGCCGGGCGTTGCCCGCGACGAGGTCCCGGGCGGGCACCAGCGCGGGCACCGCCGACTGGGCGGCGACGTCGAAGAACACCGAGGCCACCCCGACGGCGAACGCGGCCGCGTACAGCAGTCCCAGCTCGATCCGGCCCGCGGCCCACGCCAGGGCGACGCACAGGACGGTGGCGCAGCGCACCCCGTCCGCGGCCACCATGACGGGGACCTTGCGGCAGCGGTCGACCCAGGAGCCGGCGGGCAGCCCGACCAGCAGGAACCCGGCGGTCTGCACCGCCATCAGCGCCGCGGCCCCGGCCGCCGAGGCTCCGCAGGCGGCCAGCGCGGTCAGCGGGAAGGCGGTCTGCGCGATCCGGAAGCCGAACTGCGAGGCGGTGTGGGCGGCGAGGAGCCGCCCGAACTCGGGGGTCATCGCGCGGTGCTCAGCTCCCAGGCCCACCGGACGCCGGCCGGCACGAACCCGAAGTCGGCGTTGACCCGCAGCATGTGCGCGTTGCCGGAGGCGTTCCAGGTGTCGACGTGGGCCAGCCGGGTCTCCGCCGCGCGGGCGCGGGCCAGGTTGTACGCCTTCACCTGGCGGCCGAGCCCGCGGCCGCGGTGCGCGGGGTCCACGATGGTGATCGCCTGGAGGGCGTTGTCCGGGTTGGCGCGGGTCATCGACAGCGCCGTCCAGGCGGCCATCCGCCCGGTGGTGTCGTCGAGGACCGCGCACTGGTGGGCGCGCCGGCCGCGGGTGGTCCGCATCCGCTCGAAGTCCCGGATGCGGGAGATCGCGGCGGGCTGCGGCTCCCGTCCCGGGTCGCCGGCCGGGGCGGTGGCCGAGAGGGCCGCCTCGAGCCGGGCGGCCTGCTCCACCAGCTCCTCGGGGACCTCGCTGCCCCAGTACCGGACGGACATCGACTCCGGCAGCGGCCGCGGCGGCGGCGCGTCCGCGATGTCCAGGCGCAGGTGGTCGAGCGTCCACACCGGGCGCGCGCCGACGGCCGCGGCCAGGCCGTGCGCCGGCACGGCGCCGCCGCCGGCCTGCCCCGAGGGACCGGAGTCGGCGGTGAAGAGGATCCGCGAACGCCGCGCCGCCTCGGCCCGCTCCCGTACGAACCCCACCAGGCGGCGCCCGGCGCCCTGTCGGCGCAGGGCCGGGTGGACGGCGAGGACGGCCGCGGCGACCATCCCGGTGTTCTCCTCCTGGGGGAACTCCAGGCGTACGGAGGCCACGCACCGCCCGGCCGCGTCGCGGCCCGCCCACTCCTCGACCCTGGTGGCCGGGGGCGGGACCATCAGCGAGCCGACGAAGTCGGCGGGGCAGGGCGCGGGCAGGTGGGGGGTGTCGGCCCGGTGGACGAGGGTGCGCAGCTCGAAGACGTCGTCGACGGCGTCGCGGTCGGCCGGGTCGAGGGGGGTGAGGTCGAGGCGGGTGAGGTCGGGGTGGGTGGGGTCGGGGTTCATCGCAGTACTCCCATGGCCTGGATGTCGTAGAGGCCGAAGGCGGGGTGGACGTAGACGTTCGTCAGGTCGGGGTGGCGGTAGTGCAGCGTCCGGTCGTGGGCCATCGGCAGCATGACGGCGCGGTCCATCACGGCCTTCTCGATCCGGCGCCACACCGCGCGGCGGGCCGCGGCCCCGGTCGTGGTGCAGGCCTCGTCGACGAGGGTGCGGACCAGTGGGTCGTCGAGTTCGGCGAAGTTGAAGTTGCCGCCGCCGTGCTTGATCTGCCGGCCGTCGACGAGCGGGGCCAGGAAGCCGTACTCGGTGGGGTAGTCGGCGCCCCAGTCGGTGACGCCGAGGCCGAGCCCGAGCCTGCGGACGGTCTGCGGGCTGCCGAGGCCGGTGCGGTAGTAGGAGGCGGTGTCGAGGACCTCCACCCGGGCCCGGATGCCGACCCGGGCGAGGCTGGTGGCGAGCGTGCGGGCCACCAGCTCGAACTTGCCGGGCTGGGTGGCGATCACGGTCTCGAAGCCGTCCGGCAGCCCGGCGGCGGCCAGTTCGGCGCGCGCCGCGCCCAGGTCGCCGGTGAGCCGGGGCCCGGAGGGGTAGCGGTCCTGGCTGCTGTGTGCCGGCAGGTTGGGCGGGATCAGGCCGGTGGCGAGGGAGCCGCCGACGCCGTCCCCGCCGCGCGCGTCCAGCAGCGCGGCCTTGTCGGCGGCGTAGAAGACGGCGCGGCGGGCGTGCAGGTTGTCGAAGGGCGGGACGGCGGTCTGCACGGTGATGTACTGGAGGAAGCCGGTGGCCGGATTGTCGGCCTGTGCCCGCAGCACCGGGTCGGCGAGGATCCGGTCGCGCGCCGCGTGCTGGATGCCGCGGCCCTCCACGTCCACGTGGAACTCGCCGGCGAGGAGCCGGTCGTCCATTTCGTTGACCTCGACCCCGAAGGCCACGGTCATCTCGTCGGGCAGGGCGGGGCGGACGGGGTCGGTGCTCCGCTCCCAGGCGTTGTTGCGCACCAGGTGCAGCAGGCGGCCGGGCTCGTAGCGGTGGATGCGGTACGGGCCGGAGCAGACCGGCCGCGACCCGTACGCCTCGCGGGTGTCGCGGTGCTCGGGGACGGGCGCCGTGTTCGGCTGGGCCATCAGGTAGTCGAAGTCGGCGAAGGGCCGCTTCAGACGGAAGCGGACGGTGTGCTCGTCGGGCCGTTCGACGGCCGGGCAGCGCTCCCCTTCGTACGGGCCGCGGTAGCCGCCGTGGTCGAGGAGGTCCGTGAGGTACGTGGGGCCGCCGGGCAGGACGTGCTGGGCGAACACCCGCTCCACGGCGTACGCGACGTCGTGCGAGGTGATCTCCTCGCCGGTCTCGAAGCGGATGCCGCGCTTGAGCCGGTAGGTCCAGGTCAGCCCGTCGGCGGAGACCTCGCCCGGGCCCTCGGCGAGGTCGGGGACGGCCTCCGCCCGTTCCGGGTCGGTGCCGAAGGCCATCAGGGTGCGGTTCAGGGCGCGCTGCAGCAGCCACGACCACACGTAGTAGGTGCGGGCGGGGTCGAGGGAGTCGACGTCGGCGGAGGCGACCATCTCCAGCCGCCCTCCGCGCCGGGCGGAGGGGTTGGCCACCGATCCGATCGCCGCGTTCCAGCCGGTCATGCGGGGAGCTCCTTGACGTACAGGTACTGGCGGGAGAGGGCGCAGCCGCGGGAGGCCTTGGCCTGCGTGGAGCCGATGCCGTAGTGCACCCGGCGCACACCGGCCGCGGGTGCCCGGTCGGCGACGGTGTAGTAGAGGAGCTCGTAGTACAGGGGAAGCCCGGTCCGGGCCTGGGCGGCGTAGTCGAAGCCGGCGCGGTGGGCGAACCAGTCCGCGCCGTTCGCCAGGATCAGCCCGAAGCCGGCGATCTCGCCGTCGAGGACGGCCTTGGAGACCAGCGCCCGGTCCCCCAACTGCCGGTGGGCGGCTTCGAGGACGGCCTCCGAGCGGCGCGGGTCCCAGCCCGCCATGCCGTACTTGGCGAAGAGCTGCGTCTCCAGCTCGGCGAGGCGGGGGATGTCGGCCGGGTCGAGCGGGGCGAGGGTGATCCCGGCCCCGCCGGCCTCGATGCGGCGCCGCTCGGACCGTACCCGTCGGGAGCGGGCGGCCGGCAGGCTCATCGCGTAGTCGGTGAAGTCCCGTCCCGGCAGGGTGAGCGTGGCGAACTCGCCCGACACGTGCGAGGTGTAGCCGCGCTCCGCGAGGACCTGCTGCTGGAGGGTGTCGCGGGAGTCCACGTACGGGAAGCACAGCGAGCGGCAGCCCGCCTCGGCGGCGGTGCGCTCGGCCCGCTCCACCACCAGGTGGGCGGTGTCCGCGCCGGCGCCGGGACCGAGCAGCAGGCGGGTGCGGCCCAGGTGGCGGCCGCCGAGCATCATCGAGGGCATCAGCCGGTCGAGGTCGCCGAAGGCGGCCGCGACCTCCGCGGCCCCCGCCATCCCCTCGGCCGCGCAGTGCGCGATCAGCAGGTCGGTACGGCCCAGCGCCCAGGGCGATTCCCGGGTCGCCAGCACCAGCGGGAGCCCGGCGAGCAGTTCCCCTCCGGCGCGGGCGGTGAGGTACCGCATCCGGGCGCCGGACGAGTCGTGCAGCACCCGCATCCAGGGCGGGGTGAGGAAGAAGTCCTCCGCGCCCGCCAGGGCGTCCCAGCCGACTTCCCCCGCCTGCTCGGGAGTTGGCCACTCATCTACCACGACATCTGTTCTCACGCATGGATCCTGGGCCGCTCCGCTCTCCGGCCGATCTCCGTCCGATCCCGGATACCGGAACGAGAGTCCGAAAAGAGATCGGCGCCCCAAGGTGAGCCCGCCCCAACGAAATTCGGACAGGAGACTGGTTTCACATGTCCCGCGTATCCACCGGCCCCAGCGAGCACCCGACCGCGGCCCACGCTCTTCTCAAGCGCCTCAAGGAGCACGGCGTCGACAAGGTATTCGGCGTCGTCGGTCGCGAGGCGGCCTCCATCCTGTTCGACGAGCAGGACGGCGTGGAGTTCATCCTCACCCGCCACGAGTTCACCGCCGGCGTCGCCGCCGACGTCCTGGCCCGCATCACCGGCCGCCCGCAGGCCTGCTGGGCCACGCTCGGTCCGGGTATGACCAACCTGTCGACCGGCATGGCCACCTCGATGCTGGACCGCTCTCCGGTCATCGCCCTGGCGGCGCAGTCCGAGTCGCACGACATCTTCCCGAACGACACCCACCAGTGCCTCGACCTGGTGAAGATCGCCGAGCCGATGACGAAGTACGCCGTCGAGCTGGAGCGCCCGGCGGAGATCACCGACCTGGTGGACTCCGCGGTCTCCGCCGCCATGACGGAGCCGGTCGGCCCCTCCTTCATCTCCCTGCCCGTCGACCTCCTCGGCTCCTCCGAGGGCATCGACATCACCAGGGACCACGGTCCGGCCCGGACCCCGCACAAGCCGATCGGCGCGGTGCAGCCCGGCTGGGAGTCGGCCGCCGACCAGGCCGCCGAGATGGTCGAGGGCGCGAAGAACCCGGTGTTCGTGGTCGGCGCCGCCGCCATCCGCGCCGGTGCCGTCCCGGCCATCCGCGCCCTCGCCGAGCGCCTGAACGTCCCGGTCATCACCACGTACATCGCCAAGGGCGTCCTCCCGCACGGCCACGAGCTGAACTACGGCGCGGTCACCGGCTACATGGACGGCATCCTGTCCTTCCCGGCGCTGGAGACCCTCTTCGGCCCCGCCGACGTCATCCTGACCATCGGCTACGACTACGCCGAGGACCTGCGCCCCTCGATGTGGGAGCGCGGCATCGAGAAGAAGACGGTCCGCGTCTCCGCCACCGCCAACCCGGTGCCGCGGATCTACCGCCCGGACGTCGACGTCGTCACCGACGTCCTCGCCTTCGTGCAGCACCTGGACGCCGCCACCGCCGGCCTCGCCGCGAAGGACCGCCACGACATCGCGCCGCTGCGCGAGCGCATCGCCGAGTTCCTGGCGGACCCCGAGCACTACGAGGACGGCATGCGCGTCCACCAGGTGATGGACTCCATGAACACCGTCATGACCGAGATCGCCCAGCCGGGCGAGGGCACGATCGTGTCCGACATCGGCTTCTTCCGGCACTACGGCGTGCTCTTCGCCCGCGCCGACCAGCCGTTCGGCTTCCTGACCTCGGCCGGCTGCTCCAGCTTCGGCTACGGCATCCCGGCCGCGATCGGCGCGCAGCTGGCCCGCCCGGAGCAGCCGACCTTCCTCATCGCGGGCGACGGCGGCTTCCACTCCAACAGCGCGGACCTGGAGACCATCGCCCGCCTGAACCTGCCGATCGTCACCGTCGTCGTCAACAACGACACCAACGGCCTGATCGAGCTGTACCAGAACATCGGCCACCACCGCAGCCACGACCCGGCCGTGAAGTTCACCGGCGTGGACTTCGTCCAGCTGGCGCAGGCCAACGGCGTGGAGGCCACCAAGGCCTCGACCCGCGAGGAGCTGCTGGCCGCCCTGCGCAAGGGCGCCGAACTGGGCCGCCCGTACCTCATCGAGGTCCCGGTCAACTACGACTTCAGCGCCGGTGGCTTCGGGGCGCTGAAGGTCTGACATGGCTGAGCAGGAATTCCCTGCCGCCTACGGCTTCCTGGTCTCCGCCCGCACGGGCGGGGACCAGGGCCCCACGGCGGCCTTCGCAACGCGGGGCCGGCACACCCGTACCACCGAGCGCCTGCGCTCCCTGACCCTCGAGGCGACCCTGGTCCACCCGGGCGCCTCCCCCGGCGGCGCGGTCGCGCGCGGCGCCGACGCGGTGCTGTGGCTCGCCGGCGAGCTCTACAACCGCGACGAGATCCGCTCCGTCCTCACCGCCACCACCGGGGCCGGCGCCTCGGACGCCGAACTGGTGCTGGGCCTGTTCGAGACGTACGGGCTGCACGCCTTCCGGCTGCTCAACGGCCGGTACGCGGCGGTGCTCTGCCAGGAGCAGCGCGTCCTGCTCGCCACCGACCACGCCGGCTCCGTACCGCTGTACACCCGGCCCGTGCCGGGGCACGTGCTGGCCGCGACCGAAGCCAAGGTGCTCGCCGCACCCTCCGACGGCCAGCTCGGCTTCCCGATCTCGGGGGCCCGGCGGATCCGCCGGCTGCCGGGGCTGTACCAGGTGCCGGCCGGCACCGCCCTGGAGATCGACCTCGCCTCCGGCTCGGTGCTCGCCCACCCGACCTGGGTACCGCCGGTGTCCCGGCGCATCGTCGACGAGGACACGGCCGTCGAGCAGGTCCGCACCGCGCTGCGCACGGCGGTCGGGCGCCGCCTGACCGGCCCGGAGCGCCCGCTGGTGGTGCTCTCCGGCGGCATCGACTCCTCCGGGGTCGCCGCCCTCGCCGACGCGGCCGTGGCCGGCCCGCTCGACACGCTCTCCATGGGCACCGACGTCTCGGACGAGTTCCCGCAGGCCAGGGTGGTCGCCGACCATCTGGGCTCGGAGCACCGGGAGATCACCATCCCGGTGGCCGAGCTGCTCGCGCAGCTGCCGCACACGATCCACGCCGCCGAGTCCCTGGACCCGGACGTGATCGAGTACCTGCTGCCGCTGACCGCGCTCTACCGGACCCTGGACGGTCCGGCCCGGCGCGTGCTGACCGGGTACGGGGCCGACATCCCGCTCGGCGGCATGCACCGCGAGGACCGGCTGCCCGAGCTCGACACGGCCGTCTCCCGCGACATGGCCACCTTCGACGGACTGAACGAGATGAGCCCGGTGCTCTCGACGGCGTCCGGGCACTGGTCCACCCACCCGTACTGGGACCGCGACGTGCTGGACCTGCTGACCGGGCTGGAGGCCGGGCTCAAGCGCCGGTACGGCCGGGACAAGTGGGTCCTGCGGTCCGCCATGGCGGAGCTGCTGCCGGCCGAGACCGTGAACCGGCCCAAGCTCGGCGTCCACGAGGGCTCCGGCACCACGTCCGCGTTCTCGCTGCTCCTGCTGGACGCGGGGGTGGGCGAGGCCGATGTGGCCCGGGCCAAGACCCTGGTGGTCCAGGAGCTGTTCGACCGGACCGTCGTCGCCGGCGAGGACCCGGACGCGGTCCCCGTCGCCGAGGTGGTCTCCCTCGTCGCCGCGCACTTCCGGGAGCTGCGGTCATGAGCGCGGCGGACACGAGCGCGTACGGCGGCTTCGCGGGCAGGCGGCTGGCCCTGGTGGAGTCCATGCTCCACACCGCCTTCTACGACGGCATCCAGGCGGCCCGCGCCCACGGCGCCGAGATCTGGCTGCTGGTCCGGGGCGAGGACTGGTACACCGGGGGCCGCCCGTTCCACGAGCACCCGCTGTCGGACGTGGACCGGGTGCTGCACGTCGACACGCACGACTGGCGGGCCATCGCGGCCGCGCTCGGCGACGGCTCCGGCACCCCGCTGGTCGACGGAGTGCTGTCGTTCTCCGACTACCACACCGAGGCCACGGCCCGGGCGGCCGAACACCTGGGCCTGCCCTCGCAGGGGCTGGAGGCCGTACGGGCCGCCAACCACAAGCACCTGCTGCGCGCCGCCCTCGACGGCGACCCGGCCAACCTGCGCTGGCGCCTGGTCACCGGGGAGGCGGAGCTCGACGAGGCGCTCGCGCACGTCGGGCTGCCCTGCATCGCCAAGCCCCCGTCGGAGGCGATCAGCTACGGGGTGCGCAAGTGCACCACGGCCGCCGAGGCGGCCGCGGCCTGGCAGGAGCTGTCGGCCGTACGGAAGTCCCTGCGCGGCCAGCCGCGCCCGGGCCACGTCCTGTTCGAGGAGTACGCGAGCGGATTCGAGGTCTCGGTGGAGTCGATGACGGCGGGCGGGAACACCCACTTCTTCGGCGCCACTTCCAAGGACCTGCACCGCACCACCCTGCTGGAGGAGGGCCACTCCTTCCCGCTGGCACTGGACGCCGACGTGTGGGAGGAGGTCCGCGGCTGCGTGGAACGGGCCCTGAAGGCGATCGGCTACCGGCAGGGACCGGCGCACACCGAGGTGATGGTGACCGCGGACGGCCCGCGGATCGTCGAGGTCAACCCCCGGCTGCCCGCGCACATGATCTCCACGATGGTCGCCGACGTGTGCGGGACCGATCCGCACCTGGACGCCAAGCTGCTGGCCCTCGGCGGCACCCCGGAGCCGGGCCTGCCCGGTGCCGGATCCGCGGGCGGCGCCGCCGTCCACGTGCTCTTCCCCGAGGAGCCCGGCGAGTTCACCGCCATCAGCGGTGTCCCGGAGGCCGAGGCCCTCGGTGCCCGCGTGCACCTGCACGCCGAACCCGGCGACCGCGTCGCGACCCGCCTCGACAACTCCGCCTCGGTCGGCTTCGTGTACGCGCACGGCGCCGACGCGGCGGCGGCCCTGGCCACGGTCCGCGCCGCGGCCGCCCGCATCCGCATCGACACACGGAAGGAAGGACCGCGATGACCGAGGTCCCGCGGACCGGCTCCCGGCGGATCGACTCGCACGTCTCCCCCCGGTACGCCCAGCTGCCCACCTTCATGCGCCTGCCGCTGGACCGGGAACCCCAGGGCAACGACGTCGTCGTCATCGGCGCGCCGTACGACGGCGGCACCAGCTACCGCCCCGGCGCCCGGTTCGGGCCGCGGGAGATCCGCGCCGAGTCGGGCCTGATCCACGGCGTCGGCATCGACCGCGGCCCGGGCGTCTTCGACCTGATCAAGTGCGTGGACGCCGGCGACATCGACCTGACGCCGTTCAACCAGCACATCGCGATGGAGACCGCCCAGCGGCACCTGACCGGCCTGCTCAAGGACAACGCGGCGTTCCTGATGCTCGGCGGCGACCACTCGCTGACCCTGGCGGCGCTGCGCGCGGTCCACGAGCAGCACGGCCCGGTGGCCGTGCTCCACCTGGACGCCCACTCGGACACCAACCCGGCCATGATCGGCGGCGAGTTCCACCACGGGACCCCTTTCCGGCACGGCATCGAGGAGGGCCTGATCCGGCCGGAGGCGATGGTCCAGCTCGGCATCCGGGGCCACAACCCCAAGCCGGACAGCCTCGACTACGCACGCGGGCACGGCGTGCGCATCGTGACGGCGGACGAGTTCGCCGAGCTCGGGGCGGCGGGCTCGGCCCGGCTGATCCGCGAGCGGGTCGGCGACCTGCCGGTCTACGTCTCCGTCGACATCGACGTCGTGGACCCGGCCTTCGCCCCCGGCACCGGCACCCCGGCCCCGGGCGGCCCGTCCTCCCGCGAGGTCCTGGCGCTGCTGCGGACGATCGGCGACCTCAACCCGATCGGCTTCGACGTCATGGAGGTCTCGCCGCTCTACGACCACGCCGGGATCACGTCGGTCCTGGCGACCGAGATCGGCGCGGAGCTGCTGTTCCAGTACGCCCGCGCCCACCAGAAGAAGGAGAAGGAGAACAGGACATGACGATCATCGACGTGACCGCACACCGGGAGGCTCTCCTCGACCTGGCGTCGATGCTCCCCGACGTACCGCGCGCCGACCTGTACCGGTTCCTGGACGAGGCCGGGAAGCTCTCCGCGGAGCTGCCGCAGGAGATCGCGGACGCGCTGGACGCCTTCAACCGGGGCGGCAACGAGGACGGCTACCTGGTGCTGCGCGGCCTGCCCGTCGAGGCCGACGAGGACCTGCCGGCGACGCCGACGAGCACCCCGACCCCGGTGGAGCGCGGCCGCCTGAACATGGAGGCCTTCCTCGCCCTGCTCGGCCGCCGCCTCGGCCTGCACACCGGCTACGCGGAGCTGCGTGCGGGCACCGTCTACCACGACGTCTACCCGTCGCCGGGCGCCCACCACCTGTCGTCGGAGACCAGCGAGACGCTGCTGGAGTTCCACACGGAAATGGCGTACCACACCCTCCAGCCGAACTACGTGATGCTGGCCTGCTCCCGCGCGGACCACGAGCGCACCGCGAAGACACTGGTCGGCTCGGTCCGCAAGGCGATCAGGCTCCTCGACCCCGCGACGGTGGAGCACCTGTACGACAACGGGCAGCCGTGCGAGGTCGACGTCGCCTTCCGCGGCGGCATCGAGGAGCCGGGCGCCATCGCGAACGTCAAACCGCTGTACGGCGACCGCGAGGACCCGCTGCTCGGCTACGACCGCGAGCTGCTGAAGCCGAACGGGGGCGCGGACGCCGAAGCCGTCGCCAGGCTCTCGGACGCGCTGGACGAGGTCACCGAGGCCGTCTCCCTGGTCCCCGGCGACGTACTGATCATCGACAACTTCCGCACCACGCACGCCCGTACCCCCTTCACCCCGCGCTGGGACGGCAAGGACCGCTGGCTGCACCGCGTCTACATCCGCACGGCCCACCACGGCCAGCTCCCCACGGGCGAGGAGCGCGCGGGTGACGTGGTCGCCTTCGCCCCGCGCCGCTGACGCACCCCGCCCGACCACCGCATGACCACGGGCCGCGCCCGCCCCGCCGAGGGGTGGCCGCGGCCCGCCGCCTGCCACACGGCCGACCGGCCGAGACGAGGAACACAGGGAATCACGTGGACAAGAAAGTCCTGGAAGCACAGCAGTGGGTCAACAAGACCTACGCGGGCAAGGCGGGCTACAACCCGTGCCCGGAGAACGGCCAGACCGGGTGGTCGACCATGCTCTCCCTCACCCGGGCCCTCCAGATAGAACTGGGCATCGCGACCCCGTCGGACAGTTTCGGTCCGACCACGGAGGCGAAGCTGACGGCCCTCGGGCCGGTCAGGGACGGCTTCGCCAACAAGAACATCATCCAGATCGTCCAGCACGCCCTGTTCTGCAAGGGCTACTGGGGCGGTGAGGGCGGCACCTTCGGCCTGGCCACCCAGAAGGCCGTCATGCAGATGAAGGAGAACATGGGGCTCTCCAAGCCGGGCCCCGACGTCGAACCGAAGTTCTTCAAGGCGCTGCTGACCCTCGACGCGTACGTGGTCGTCTCCAGTGGAACGGAGAAGGTCCGCGAGATCCAGCAGTGGCTGAACGGCAAGTACTCCAACCGCTCGTCGTTCAACATCGGCCCGGCCGACGGCATCTACTCGCGCGACGTGCAGAAGTCGCTGATGAGGGCGCTCCAGTACGAGTTCGGCGTCGCCGACGACGCCGCCTCGGGCAACATGGGTCCGACGACCCAGAACGGCCTGAAGTCCCACGAGGTGGGCGAGGGCGACAAGGGCATCTTCGTCCAGCTCTTCTCCGCGGCGTGCGTGTTCAACGACCTGAAGAAGGGCACCAAGTCCGCCTCCTTCACCTCGTCCTTCGACGCAAACCTGAAGGAGCTGGTGCAGGAGTTCCAGGAGTTCTCCTGCCTGGAGAAGCAGAACGGGCGGGGCGACTACGACACGTGGTGCCAGCTCCTGGTTTCCATGGGCAACCCGGACCGCAAGGCCAACGCCTGCGACACCCGGTTCACCATCACCACCGCCCGCGCCAAGGCCCTCAAGGCCGCCGGCTACGAGGTCGTGGGCCGCTACCTGGACGAGGAGGTCCTCGACCCCAAGTACGCCCTGCACAAGGAGATCCAGCCCGGCGAGCTCGACCAGATCTTCGCCGGCGGCATGCGGGTCTTCCCGATCTCGCAGTACCACGCCCGCAAGCTGGGCGACTTCACCTACCCCGAGGGCTACCGGCACGCGTCGATGGCCCACGACCGGGCGGAGAAGACGTACGGCTTCAACCGGGGCACCGTGATCTACTTCGCGGTCGACTACGACGCCACCGACCCGGAGATCGCCTCCAACATCATCCCGTACTTCAACGGGATCCAGGCGGCGCTGAACGCGAAGGGCAAGCGGTACATCGCCGGCGTGTACGGCTCCCGCAACGTCTGCCAGCGCGTCACCGACGAGGCGTACGCGCGGTACTCGTTCGTCTCCGGCATGTCGTGGGGCTTCTCCGGCAACCTCGGCTTCGCCATGCCGAAGAACTGGTCGTTCACGCAGATCAAGGAGTTCAAGTTCAGCGCGAACGGCGACACCTTCGACCTGGACCGCGACGTGATGCGCGGGACCGACACCGGTGCCGGCCGCGAGAACGTCGGCCAGAACGACGCCCCCACCGACAAGGTGCTCAAGTACATCGACGACCTGTACGCGGCGGCCGTCCGCTACAACAAGGGCAACCCGAACGAGCTGGTCTGCGAGTACCTGCGCAAGCCCAAGTACGACGACAGCAACTGGCAGATGCTGCTGTACTCGGTCGACGACGCGTGGGTGAAGCGCGCCGACGCCGAGGTCGGCCGCCCGGTGGAGTTCTTCAAGGACCCGTCCTACGGCACCAGCGTCAACCTCGACCACCTCGGGGCCTGCGCCAACACCGTCATCAGCAAGGGGTCGATCACAGGCAAGAGCGCCAACCGCGGCGACTTCGCGGGCTGGGGCGGCGACCTGTGCACCTTCTACGTCGAATGGCGCCAGGCGGCCGACTCCTACGCCTCCGGCTACCTCTTCTGCCAGGACCGGCTGGCCAAGATCGGCACGCCTTCCTCCTTCAGCTTCGGCGACCTCATCGAGGACGTGGACGGCTACCTGATCGGCACGGCGGCGGGCGTCAAGGACAGGCCGATCAACGAGGTGTTCCGTGCGCACTACGGCCAGGGCGCCGGCCCCGGCCACCTGCGCCGCTTCCGCGACTTCTACGACAAGCGGTACGAAGGAAAGATGGAGGTGCTGCGGGACGCGGCCAACTTCATGCTGGAGGGCAGCCTGCCGGACAGCATCCTCCAGGTCATCCGCCAGGGCCTGTTCTACAAGACGGGCAAGAACATCCTCGTGCCCAACGTGATCCCGGACGAGAAGCTCGACCCCTTCGTGAACGGCTACGTCGACACCTTCCAGAAGATCATGGGACAGGAGAACGCCCAGGCCAAGGCGTTCGCCGCACGCCGCTAACCCGTAGGAGGGGACATGCTCGTACTCGCGCTCCTGGCGCTCCCGTTCGCCTTTCTCGTCGGCTCCGTGAAGGGGATCCAGTTCCTCGTCCGGGGCATCCGGGCCAGAGCCTGGGCCGCGCCGAAGACGTGGACGGGGGCGGTGCTGCTGGCCGGCACCGCCGCCTGCTTCGCGTACGCCTGGGGCTTCGTCGCCGGGTGGGGCGGGATGGACATGGGGGAAACGTGCGGGGAGGACCAGTACGACGCCACGTTCGTCATGGCCCACCAGGACGATCCGCCGTTCCCGCTGCACAACTGGTGCAACGCCGGCCACGACCTCGTCCCCTCATGGGTCAACCCCACCGTCACCGGCCTCGCCGCGCTCACCGCGGTCTGCCTCGCCGTGACCGCGGTGACCGGTACGGCCCGCATCACCCGGACGCTGTCCGCCCGGCGTGCCCGGGCGGCAGAAGAGACACAACAGAGGGAACAGAAGGCATGAGCAACCCCATACCCGGCCTGTCGCGCCGCCGTTTCGTCGGCACCGCGGCGGGCGCCGCCGGAGCCGCCGCCCTGTGGAGCATCGGCACGGGCACGGCAGCGGCCGCCCCGAAGCCGACGCCGCCGAACGCCCCGACGGCCTGGAAGGGCAACAGCACCGCCAACGGCTGGCCGGTGGTCACGTCGGTCCCCACCCGGCTGATCGAGGGCAGCCCGGCCTCCGTCGCCGTCCTGGACGGCGACGTGGCCACGATCCTGCTGCACGTGGCCCGCCGCTTCCACTACGAGGTGGACTCCCTGCGCCAGGGCGAGGTCACCGGCCACTCCGGCGACCGCAAGGTGGCCCAGCCGTACGAGTCGAACCACCTCTCGGGCACGGCCGTCGCCATCCGCCCCCAGGCGTACCCGACGGGCGCCCAGGGCGGCCTGTACCCGCACGAGCTGGTCATCATCCGCGACATCCTCACGGAGCTGGACGGCACCGTGGCCTGGGGCGGCGACGAGAAGACGGCCAAGGAGTCGCACTTCCACATCGCCCTCAAGCCCGGCCACCCGAAGATCAAGAACGTGGCCCGCAAGATCAACGAGTGGAACGAGGCCCCCGGCAAGGGCGCCGGCACGGTGGACGCCTTCGAACCGTCCCGCCGCCGGGCGGCAAAGGCCTTCACCCGCTAGGACCCCGCATCCCACCGGAAGAGGCCAGGGGCCCGACCGCACGAGCGGTCGGGCCCCTGGCCTCGTCGTGCCCCGTCTCAGCCGAAGGACGGGCGACTCACGACGTCACGCTGGTTCTTTTCGAAGACCTTGCCGTCCTTGAAACGGAACCAGGCCTGCGCGTCGAGGAACCCGGTGCCCTTGCCGGTCCAGCACGCCAGCGTGGACGTGGCACCGGCGGTGGACGGGAAGGCCGGCTGGGCCACGTCGGTCACCACGCACGAGTTCGCGCCGACCGTCTTGAGCACCTGCTCCTCGGTCATGCCGACCGTGACCTTCTTGTACTGGGCAGCCGTCATGGACGGGGCCGAGGGCAGGCTCATCCGGTAGAAGGACTTCATGTAGAGCTTGCCGTCGGCGTTGAAGGTGAGGTGGGAGTACGGCGCCCACTCCTCGATCCCCGACACCCAGCAGGTGAAGGTGGGCACGACCGACTCCGCGGTCGCCGGCTTGCCGTCGTCCGCGCAGGCGCTCTGCCCGACGATGTCCAGCACCTCCTGCCGGCTCATCCCGAACCGGACCCGGTCGTACTTCTCCTTGCTCATCCCGGAGAACCCGGCCGCGCTCGACGCCCCGGCGGTCCCCACCACGATCCCGACGGCCACCCCGGCCACCACGACGGCCTTCTTGATCCTTGCCACGCGCCAACTCCTCACGACACACCAAAGCCCCGCCCCTACGACGAGCGCCCGGCCATCGTGGCAACGCCCCCTCTCCCCCGGATCTCCACCGGCTCTGACGCCCCGCCCGCGCACGGCACGGTCCGACCCGGTCACCCGGCGCGGCCGCACTACGGAGTGCGGTCGTCACTCATGGGCCGGCCAGGTCGGACAGCAGTGCGTCGAGAACGGTCTCCTCCTCGATGCGGATGCCCAGTTCCTCAAGTGCGTCGGACAGCCCCGGGGCCCAGGGGGCTTCGGCCGGGCGTCCGGTGAGGGGCGGTCCGCCCGGGTGGGCGAGTGCCGCGGCGCGGTAGTCGGCCGTCGTGTAGCGCCAGGGCAGCCACGGGACGCGGCGCAGCAGTGCGGAGGCGATGCGGAGGCCACCCCAGTCGAAGTCGCCGTGATAGCGGAGCGTGGTTCCGCCCCGGTGCAGGTGGCGCAGGAGGGTGAGGGCGGCGGCCGACGGCTGGCCCTGGAGGCACACCAGTGGGGCGCAGTCGCCGCCGTGGGTATCGGCCGCCGCCGCGAGCACCGTCGGGTTCTCACAGATCCTGACCATCGGGGCGGAGACGGCGAGGGGGTTGCGGATGAGTTGCCGCAGGGTCAGGACGCACGGTTCGCCCGCGTCGGCCGCCCAGTCGAGTGCGGGAGTGCCGCGCAGGTTCAGGGTGAGCACGGTCGAGGACAGCTCGTCGCGCAGCAGCCCGGCCGATGCCCAGGCCTCCCGGCGCCATTCGGTACCCGTGCCATCGGGGAAGCCGGTCAGCGCTCGGATGCCCGCCAGGACGACAGTGGCCCGGGGGGTGTCGTCGTCGAGGGCGTGGGCAGCGCCCAGGACCCGGGCCGCGAAGGCCGGGAGCGAGACCGGTGGGTCGGCGGGAAGGGCGCGGAGGACGGCGGCGACCTCGCCGAGGAAAGTGTGAGCGGCGGCGGGTGCGTCCACCAGGCGTCGTATCAGACCGTCACCGCGCAATCGGACGACCCATGGGGCGAGGGGTGGCATCTCGTCCGCGAGGGCGGCCAGCGGGGTGTACGCCTCATGCCATGCACGGGCCTCGGCCTCCTTCGCGGGAGCGAGCGGGGCAACCGGCCCGGTGAGGGCCGTGACGGCGGCGGCCAGCCCGTCCGGGCTCACGCCGGAGCGGCGCAGCACGGCGTCCACGTCGTCGAGCCTGAGGGTCAGGGAGCGGCCGCTGCCTGGAGAACGGCCCAGCAGCCGCTCGGCCGCTGCCCGCTGGGGCTCGGTCGGGGCGCTGAGGGAGACCTGGCCGGTGAGCGGCTGTTGGTGCTCCAGGCGTCGGCGTACCCGGTCGACCAGCCAGGTCAGGGCCGGGTCGCCGAGCAGGCGACCCAGGCGGACGCCGTCGACGGGCACGGCATCCGGCCTCAGGTCCACAGCGGCTCCGCTCCGGCCGCCTCGGCCGCTGCCCCTGCCGCTGCCCCTGCCGCTGTCCGTTCCTCTGCCTCCGCCCGCATGCCCGTGGCCGCGTCCGGTGACCGCACCGGGTCCTCTCTGCGCCACCGCCTCGCGCCGTCCCATTCCCATCGGGTGACGAGGACCGCCGCCACCTCGTCGATCCGCGACAGCTGGGCGATGGCGACACCGGGCACCTGCGGATAGCAGGCCCATTCACGTTCGCTGGTCATCACCACGTCCAAGTCGAACGCGTGCAGCAGTCCCAGGCATTTGGCGCGCGAGTCGTCGTCCACGCCTGCGAACGCCTCGTCGAGGGTGACCAGCCGCGGGGCGTGCGGGCTGCCTCCGCGGTCGCCGCCCTCGCCGACGCGGCCATGCGACACCACCGGTCATGCTCTGCCGCTCCGGTTGATGTGAAAGCAGTGATCACGTGGCTCGTGTGGCTCGTCCGGGCTTTCAGCCGGCCAGCCAGGCGAACGGGCCGCCCACCAGGTGGTACTGGACCAGCATGCTCGACATCGCGCAGGCACCCGCGGCCACGACGGTGAACAGGACGCGGCCTGCGATGTTCCACCAGCTGCGGAACCAGGCCGCGATGGCCCCGGCCATCAGGCACAGCGTCAGCGGCACGAGTGCCGTGCCCAGCATCGTGACGGAGGACAGCAGCGGTGATCCCAACAGCACTGTTTCCGCCATCGCGTTGCTGTCCGAGACGACCGCGACGAGGGTCGCGGCGAACGCGGCGGCGATCAGTCCGGTCGCCACGGCCGTTGCCCGCGCGGCCCGTGCCGGGAGCGGGTGTGGGGCCGAACCCCGGATCCGCCGTACCAGAGCGGTTGCGGGAAGGGCGGCCGCGGCGAGGAGCAGCACGGCCATGCCGGTCCCGAGCAGTCCCTGGTGGAGGGCCGGAGACTGGCGCCATGTCAGCTTCTCGTACGCCGTCGACGGCAGCGCCGACGAGACGAGCACCCCGCCCTCGGCGAAGGCGAGCGTCGCCCGGCCTCCGCCGCGCTCCTGGAACGAGCCGTCGCCGAGCGGGAGCCAGCGTTGTTCGGGCCGGTCGGGGTCGAGGGAGAGCCCGGTGGTGCGCAGTCCGTTCCTGCCGTCCTTCTCTACGGTGACACCCCCGGCCAGACCCTCCATCGCCATGAGGCCCGTGCGGCTGACCCGTGCCGAACGGTAGGTGCCGGTGTACGAGTCCAGGGAGGCGGCGACGGGGGAATCGGTCGTGGCGCTCGGGGCGTTGGTGGCCGGGCCGTCCGGGAGGAGGGCGGCCACGACCCGGTTGATCAGGTCCTTGCCGTCCCAGGCGGCCCGTCCGTCGGTGCCGTCGCCGTTGAAGACGACGAACACCCCCACGTCGTGGCCGGGGACGAGCAGCAGGTTGGCGTGGAAGCCGGGGATGTCACCGTCCTTGAACCAGCCCGTCTGCCCGACGCGCCGCCATTCCTCGAACCCGTAGCCGAGGCCGGGCAGGCGGGAGTCCTGCCGGTAGTGCACCTGCTGCATGAGGCGGTTCGCCGGTGTGCCGTCGGTGAGCTGCCCGGTCATCCAGCGGCTCATGTCGGCGGCGGTGCTGACCACACCGGGTCCCGCCGGGCTCCACGCGCCGTACTGGCCCTCGTCCCGCGTCCACCCGGATGGGCCGCCGGGGCGGTAGCCCCGGGCGAGGTCGGCTGCGATCGGGGCCGGCTGCGGCTGGGCGAAGGTGGAACGGGTCATGCCCAGCGGCTGGAGGATGTGCTCGTCGACGTAGGCGGGGAAGGGCCGGCCGGAGGCCTCGGCGACGAGCTGGCCCGCGAGCGCGTAGCCGTAGTTGTCGTAAGCGGCGATGGTGCCCGGGGCACGGATCCGGGGCGGCCGACGCGTCACCAGGCTTTCGGCGAGCGGTTCGACGTCTTGCGCGCGGGACCTGCTGCGGCCGATGAGGTCGCTGTCGAAACCCGCGGTGTGGGTGAGGAGCCGGTCCAGGGTGACGGGTCGTCCGGGGTACGTGTCGGGGACGGTGACCGCCTGGAGGTAGTCGTTGACGTCGGCTTCGGGGTCGACCGCGCCCTGGGCGATGAGCTGGGAGGCCGCCTGGGCCGTGAACAGCTTGGCGAGCGAGCCGAGGAAGAAGCCGGTGCGGTGCGGGTCGACTGGGGTTCCGGCCTGGACGTCGGCGACGCCGTATCCCTTGGTCAGGACGGTCCGGCCGCCGGCCACGACGGTGACGGCCGCGCCGGGAATGCGGTCGTCCTCCAGATACCCGGCAACGGCGGTGTCGACGACGGAGTCGAGACGGGGCGGAGCGGCCGCGTGAGCGGGGGCCGCGACGGCGAGCAGCGCGGCGGAGGTGATCGTGATCGTGGCGGCCATCGTGGTGAGGGTCCGTATCGGCGTCGTACGCATACCTCGACGATCGCGTTCAGGAGTGGCTCGGCGGCAGTGCGGGGCACACCGGCCGATGTGTATTTCACATGGGTGGGCGGGTGTGGTGCGCACGGGTGCCTCTAACGTGACCTCATGCCCGGCCCCGTCACCGATCCCCGTCCCGACACCGAGCCCGACACCGAGCCCGACACCGGTCCGACGCCGACGGTCGTGTCGGTGGTCCTCGTGGTCGTCATCCTCGGATTCGCCTTCGAACCCGGTGTCGTCCTGCCGCGCCCGGCCGCCGTGCCGATGCTGCTGCTCCAGTTGGCCACCTGCCTGCCCTCGACGCGCCGGCTGCGCGGGGCCTGGACCCTGGCAGCCCAGATCCTGCTCGCGCCCTGGTCCGGCCTGCCCGGATTCCTCGGCGCCTCCGTGCTGCTGGTCGTCGAACGGCCCTTCCGGTGGGCCCTGTTCACGGTCGTCGTGCTGGCCGCGGGGCTGCTCGCGCCCGGCGACGGGAGTGTCCATTCCGTGCTCAACGGCATCGGCAACGCCCTCGCCCACGGGTTGATCATCTATGCGCTGACCCGGCTCACCGACCTCTACACCGAACTACGCGCCACCCGTGGCGCGCTGGCGGAGGCCCTGGTCGCGGCCGAGCGGGAGCGCGCCGGGCGGAGCCTGGACGCGGTACTGGGAACGGCCCTGGCGGAGATCATCCGGCTGGCCGGGCAGGGCACGGGGGCCGCACGAGAACTGGTCGCGGTGGCACGGACGGCGACGGAGCGCGTGCGGGCCGCGCCGCCCGCGCAGTCGGCCGACGAGGTCGGCATCCCTTCGGCTGCCCTGACGCCCAGGGTGGTGTGGCCCATCGTGGTCGCCACCCACCTCGAATACCTGGTGGTGGGGACGGCCTTCCTGCTCGATACCGGGGTCCCGGGCGGGTGGGTCGCCGCGTACACGGCCGCGCTGGCGGCGGTGCTCGGACTGCAGGCGTACCACTCCTTGCCGCGTCCGCCCGGTGTGCGTCCCCCGTACGCCGCGTGGACGCTGGGCGTCCAGCTCGCCCTCGCCCTGGGCGTACTGGCCGCTCCGGACGGGCCGTACCCCCAACTGGTGGCGTTCGCGGTCGCTTCGGTGCTGATCGTGCTTCCCGGACGCACCGCCTGGCCGGCGGCCGGGGTGCTGACCGCACTGGCGGCGATCGCGGTGCTGATACGGACCGACGGGCCCACAGCCGGTGGCACCGCGCTCCTCCTGCTGGACATCGTGGTGATCGCCTCGGTCTTCTACGGCCTTGCCCTCCTCACCGCCCTGGTACACCGGGTACGGGAGGCCCGCGCGGCACTGGCCTCGCTGGCCGTGGCGCGAGAGCGGCGGCGCATCGCCCGGGACGTCCACGACCTGCTGGGCTACGGACTGTCGGCGATCGCACTGAAGGGCGAGCTGGCGGCCCGCGACCCCGACCGCGAGCGGGCCGCAGCGCATCTCGCCGATGCGGCGGCGCTGGCGGACCGGGCGCTGGCGGACCTCCGGGCGATACCGGGGGACGGACCGGATCTCACCCTGTCCGGGGAAGTGGCCGCGGCACGGGAGGTACTGGCAGCGGCGGGCATCGCCGTGCGGGTGCGCGGCGAGGCGGACACGGTGGACGGGGCGTCCGAGGCGCTGTTCGCCACGGTGCTGCGGGAGGCGGTGACGAACGTACTGCGGCACGCGGCGGGAGCCCGGCGGTGCGAGGTGGATCTCGGGCCGGGACTGCTGCGGGTGGCGGACGACGGCCGTGTGCTTCCCGTACCGGCACGGGCGGAAGGCACCGGAGCGGGTGCCGACGGCGTCGGCGGCAACGGGCTGGGCAACCTCGGGGAGCGAGTGGCAGCGCTCGGCGGTTTCCTGGAGGCCGGACCGACCCCGCACGGGCGCGGCTACGTCCTGACCGTCCGCCTGGAATCCGCGAGATCCGTCCTGGTCTCCCCCTCCGGCTGACGCCGTGTCACCCCAACCAGCCCTGGTCCCGGGCGATCCGTACCGCGTCGAGCCGGTTGCGGGCATCGAGCTTGGTGACGGCCGCGCCGAGGTAGTTCCGTACGGTGCCCCGGGATAGGTGCAGGGCGCGGGCGATTTCGTCGAGTTCGGCACCCTCGGCGGCCAGCCGGAGCACATCGGTTTCGCGGGGGGTGAGCGGGCTCTCCTTGACGGTGAGCGCCGCAGCGGCCAGCCTCGGATCGATGACGTGCTCCCCCGCGGCCACGCTCCGGATCGCGGCGGCAAGCTGATCCGGCTGGGCGTCCTTGAGCATGAACCCGCCCACCCCGGCGGCGAGCGCCGACCGCAGTGCCTCGGGTCGGCCCAGCGCGGTGAGGATCAGGATCCGGCAATCGGGGAGCACGGCTCCGAGGTCGCGGGCGGCCGAGAGCCCGTCGGCGCCGGGCATGTCCAGGTCGAGCACCGCGACGGTGGGCCCGTGGGCGAGCGCGGCGGCTGCCACGGCGTCCCCCCGGGCCACCTGGGCGACGACTTCCATGTCGGCCTCCAGACCCAGCAGGGCAGCCAGCGCCCCCCGGACCATGTGCATGTCCTCGGCCAGCAGAATGCGGATCACGATCCCCCCTCCGGGGGATCGTAACGCGGCCCCTGCCGCCGCAGGTCAGCGGCTCTTTTCGACAGGCTCCAGGATCGCCACGCACTCCACGTGGTGCGTCATCGGGAAGAGGTCGAAGACGCGGAGGGTGCGGACCTTGTAGCCGTTGTCGGCGAAGTACGCCAGGTCGCGGGCCAGGGCCGCCGGGTCGCAGGCCACGTAGGCGATGCGGCGGGCGGAGAGGCCCGCGATGTGGCGGACCGTCTGCTTGCCGGCGCCGGCGCGGGGCGGGTCCAGGACGACCAGGTCGCATTCCGTGATGCCGGTCTTCGGGAGGACCGCTTCGACCTTGCCCTGCTCGATGCGGACCCGGGGGAAGTCCGCCAGGTTGTGGCGGGCGTCCTCGACGGCGCGCTTCGTCGTCTCGATGCCGAGGACGGCCCCGGTGTCGCCCAGACGCTCCGCGAGGGCGCCCGCGAAGATGCCGACGCCGCAGTAGAGGTCGAGGGCCATCTCGCCCTTGCGCGGCATCAGGCCCTGCATGACGGCCTTGATCAGGGTGTCGGCGGCCTGCGGGTGGACCTGCCAGAAGCCGCCCATGCCGACGCGGTACGTGCGGCCGTCGGCGCGCTCGCGGACGAAGGGGCGGCCGTGGACGCGGTGGACGCCGCCGTCCTTCTCCTCGACGCGCAGGACCGAGACCGGCTTGTCGAGCTCCACGAGGGGCAGGCGGCCGCCGGGCCGCGGGGTCAGGACCACCTGGCGGTCGTTCGAGCCCGAGGCCGCGATGGCCTCGACCGAGGCCATCTGGGGCCAGTCCTGCTGCTCGATGCCGAGCTCGGAGACGCCGGGAGCGGCGATCATGCAGTGGTCGACGTGCTCGATGTCGTGCGAGCGGTGCTTGCGCAGGCCGGCGCGGCCGTCCTCGTCGATCGCGAACTGCACGCGGGTGCGCCACTGCGGCACCTGCCCCGCGGGCAGCTTGTCGCCCTCGGCCGGCATGACGGTGCCGTCCCAGCCCGCCTCCTCCGGGGTGAGGCCGGCGAGCCGCTTCAGCTGCTCGGCGACGACCTCTCCCTTGAGCCGGCGCTGGGCGCCCGGCTTGGCGTGCTGCCAGTCGCAGCCGCCGCACTTGCCGGGGCCGGCGTACGGGCAGGGGGCCGGCACCCGGTCCTTGGAGGCGTCGAGGACGGTGATCGCGTCGGCGCGCAGGAAGCGGGAGTCGCTCTCGCCCTCCGTGACGCGAGCGACGACCTTCTCACCGGGAAGCGTGTGGCGGACGAACAGGACGCGGCCGTCGGCGGTGCGGGCGATGCAGTGGCCTCCGTGCGCGACGGGACCGACCTCGACCTCGTACTCCTCCCCGACCAGTGACTGCTTCTCGTTCTGCTCGGTCATGGTGGGGAGGCTCCAGGAGATCAAAGGAAAACGGCCGGACGACCGACCCACCAGTTTACGTGGATCTCGTCCGGCCGTTCACCACCGTGGGGCGGCGGGGCTCACTTGCCCGCCGGGTCCTTCGGCCGCGGGCGCGGGGTGTCGACGGGGCCTCGGCGCACGGCGCCCGGGGCGTTCCAGTCCTGGCGCTTCTTGGCCCGCCGCTTGGCGAGCTCCGAGGACTCCAGCTGGTAGGGCACCGAGGTGACCATCACACCGGGGGTGAAGAGCAGGCGGCCCTTGAGGCGCAGCGCGCTCTGGTTGTGCAGCAGGTGCTCGTACCAGCGGCCGACGACGTACTCGGGGATGTAGACGCTGACGGCGTCGCGCGGGTTCTCGCTGCGCAGCCCCTTGACGTACTCGACGACCGGCCGGGTGATCTCGCGGTACGGAGAGTCGAGGATCTTCAGCGGGACGTTGATCCCGCGCCGCTCCCACTCGGCCTTCAGCGCCTTGGTCTCGTCCGCGTCGACGCTGATGCTGAGCGCCTCCAGGGTGTCCGAGCGGGTCAGCTTGGCGAACGCGAGGGCGCGCAGGGTCGGCTTGTGGACCTTGGAGACCAGGACGATCGAGTGGACCCGGGAGGGGCGCACGCTGTCCTCGCTGGGGCCCTCGGCGGCGGCGATCTCGTTGGCGACCCGGTCGTAGTGCTTGCGGATCGCGGTCATGGTTCCGTAGAAGATCACCATGCCGAGCAGGGCGACCCAGGCGCCGTGGGTGAACTTCGTGGCCAGGACGACGACCAGCACCATGCCGGTGAAGAAGGCGCCGAAGGTGTTGATGGCCCGCGAGCGCTGCATCCGGCGGCGGGCGGCCTGGTCGCGTTCGCTGCGCAGGTGGCGGTTCCAGTGCCGGACCATGCCGATCTGGCTCAGCGTGAAGGAGACGAAGACGCCCACGATGTAGAGCTGGATCAGCTTGGTGGAGTCGGCGTCGTAGATCCACACCAGCAGCATGGCGGCGCCCGCGAGGAGCACGATGCCGTTGGAGAAGGCGAGCCGGTCGCCGCGGGTGTGCAGCTGGCGCGGCAGGTAGCGGTCCTGGGCGAGGATCGAGCCGAGCAGCGGGAAGCCGTTGTAGGCGGTGTTCGCGGCCAGGAACAGGACGAGCGCGGTGGCGGTCGCCAGCACGATGAACAGGAAGCTGCCGTTGCCGAAGACGGCCTCGGCGACCTGGGAGATCACCGGGTGCTGGACGAAGTCGGGTCCGACGGGGACGCCGTTGTCGAGCAGGTTGGTGGCGGGCGACTCGGCCATCCGCACGTTCGTGGACATGGCCAGGCCGATGATCCCGCAGAACATGGTGACGGCCAGGATGCCCATGAGCGCGAGGGTGGTGGCGGCGTTCTTGCTCTTGGGCTTGCGGAAGGCGGGCACGCCGTTGCTGATCGCCTCGACGCCGGTCAGGGCGGCGCAGCCGGAGGAGAAGGCCCGCAGCAGCAGGAAGACGAGGGCGAATCCCGCCAGCCCCTGGTGCTCCGCCTTGATCTCCAGGCCGGCGGTGGGTGCCTCCATGGTGTCGCCCAGCACGAGGCCGCGCCAGGCGCCCCACGCGATCATCACGAACACGGCCCCGACGAACACGTACGTCGGAATGGCGAAGAGTTTCCCGGATTCCTTGACCCCGCGCAGATTCATCAGCGTGAGGAGCAGAATCATGATCATCGCCGAGAGCACCTTGTGCTCGATGACGAAATCGACGGCGGAGCCGAGATTCTCGACGCCCGAGGAGATCGATACGGCCACGGTGAGCACGTAGTCGACGAGCAGTGCGCTCGCGACGGTGAGACCGGCCCGGGGCCCGAGGTTGGTGTTGGCGACCTCGTAGTCACCGCCGCCGCTCGGGTACGCGTGGACGTTCTGCCGGTAGGAGGCGACCACCGTGAACATCAGCACGACGACCGCGACCGCGATCCATGGGCTGAAGTGGTACGCCGACACACCCGCGATCGACAGGACCAGCAGTACCTCGCCGGGGGCGTAGGCCACCGAGGAGAGCGGGTCGGATGCGAACACAGGAAGGGCGATCCGCTTGGGGAGGAGGGTTTCCCCGAGGCGGTCGCTGCGTAGCGCCCGGCCAATCAGGATCCGTTTGGGCACGTCGGTCAGTTTGGACACGCAGAGGATCGTAAGCGTTCGAAATCCGGCTGACGAACCCCCGCCCCCTTATCCGCTGCCACGGGCCCCCAATGCGGCGCCCCGGGAACCCCAAAAGGGCACACTGGTGACCGCCCGTGTGTAGCTTGGGCCATGGTCTGAGACCCTGTTTAGCCAGAGCATGCAATGAGGCTGGTAACCAGCGAGCCGCTGTCAGCCGGAAGGACGGCCGTGCACATCGTCATTATGGGCTGCGGAAGAGTGGGCTCCGCCCTCGCGCAGACCCTGGAACAGCAGGGGCATACGGTCGCGGTCGTCGACCAGGACCCCACCGCATTCCGCCGGCTCGGGGCTTCCTTCGGCGGCCGCCGGGTCACCGGGGTCGGCTTCGACCAGGACACCCTGCGGGAGGCCGGGATCGAGGACGCGGGCGCCTTCGCCGCGGTCAGCAGTGGTGACAATTCCAACATCATCGCCGCCCGCGTCGCCCGGGAGATGTTCGGCGTCGAGAACGTCGCCGCCCGCATCTACGACCCCAAGCGCGCGGAGGTCTACCAGCGCCTCGGCATCCCCACCGTCGCGACCGTGCGGTGGACCGCCGACCAGATGCTGCGGCGCCTCCTGCCCTCGGGCGCCGAGCCGCTGTGGCGCGACCCCAGCGGCGGTGTGCAGCTCGCGGAGGTGCACACCTCCGCCGCCTGGATCGGGCACAAGGTGAGCAAGCTCCAGGAGGAGACGGGCGTGCGCGTCGCGTTCCTCACCCGCCTGGGCGAGGCGATGCTGCCGACTTCGCAGACGGTCCTGCAGGAGGGCGACCTCGTCCACGTGATGATGCGCACGGACGAGATCGACAAGGTTGAGGCGGCCTTCGCCGAGGGGCCCGAGGAGGCACACGCATGAGGGTCGCGATCGCCGGAGCCGGAGCCGTGGGCCGCTCCATCGCGGGCGAGCTGCTGGAGAACGGCCACGAGGTGCTCCTCGTGGACAAGGCGCCGACCGCCATCTCGGTGGAGCGGGTCCCGCAGGCCGAGTGGCTGCTGGCCGACGCCTGCGAGATCACCTCGCTGGACGAGGCCGCGCTGCAGCGCTGCAACGTGGTCATCGCCGCCACCGGTGACGACAAGGTCAACCTGGTCGTCTCCCTCCTCGCCAAGACCGAGTACGGGGTCCCCCGGGTCGTGGCGCGGGTGAACAACCCGAAGAACGAGTGGCTCTTCAACGAGTCCTGGGGCGTCGACGTCGCGGTGTCCACCCCGCGCCTGATGTCGGCCCTCGTCGAGGAGGCCGTCAGCGTCGGCGACCTGGTGCGGCTGCTGCGCTTCAGCCACGGCGACGCCAACCTCGTCGAGCTGACCCTGCCGGCCGACTCCTCGGTCGCGGGCACCCAGATCAGCGAGATCTCCTGGCCGGAGGACACCTCGCTCGTCACGATCATCCGGGGCAACCGGGTGCTCACGCCGCACGGCGAGGAGACCCTGGAGCCCGGCGACGAGCTCCTCTTCGTGGCCGCACAGGCCCGCGAGGAGCAGCTGGAGGACCTCCTCCAGGCCCGTCACTGAGGTACCCGCACGGCGAAGGGGCGGGGAGACCGGATCCGGTCTCCCCGCCCCTTCGCCGTGTCAGACGCCCCGCTCGCGCGCGGCGGCCTTGGCCGCCTTCTCCGCGGCCTCCTCGGCCTCGTACTCGGCGATGACGTCGATCGGCGGCGGCGCCTTCGCGAGGAAGACCCACGTGAAGTACACGGCCAGCACCATCGGCGGCAGCTTCAGCGCGATCAGCACCCAGCCCAGCTGCGTGGCGTCACCCCACCAGTACAGCGGGAAGAGGATCGCGTACTTGGCGAGGAAGATGATGCCCCAGGCCAGGCTGGCCTTGGTGTACGCCTTCTTGCGCCCCGGGTTGCGGGTGCGCCAGGACAGGTTCTCCTTGAAGACCGGTCCGAGGATCACGCCCAGCAGCGGGAAGCCCACGAGCGCCGACAGCGTGAACGCCACGCCGAGGCCGGCGCCGTAGATCATGCCCGGCAGGTAGAAGCCCTTGGCGCTGCCCGTGAACAGGGCGAAGGCCACGCCCACGCCCACGCCGAACACACCGCTGAAGGCGTGTTTGACGGTGTCCTTGCGCAGCAGCCGGACGATCACCAGCAGGACGGCGACCGCGCCCGCCGCGATGGCCGAGGACTTCACGTCCTTGTTGATCGTGTAGATCATCACGAAGAGCAGGCCGGGGAGCATCGTCTCCACGGTGCCCCGGATGCCGCCGAACGCGTCGAAGAGGGCCGCCTGCGTCACGGCCTTCTGGTCGGCCGCGGGGTCCTGCGGATTCGGCGGGGGGGACGAGCGGTCGAATGACGTCACCGGTCAGTGCTCCTGTCCGAGCGGTCGGAGTTCGTACTTCGGGTTGAAGAGGACCCGGCGCCCATGACTCATCGAGATCCGCCCGGAGGCGATCATGCGCCGCCCGGGTTCGATTCCCACGATCGAGCGACGTCCGAGCCACACCACGTCCAGCGGGGCCGAGCCGTCGAAGAGCTCCGCCTCCAGGGCGGGGACGCCCGCCCGGGGACGCAGGGTGACCGTACGCAGGGTTCCGGTCACCTTGACTATCTGGCGGTCGTGGCAGTCGCAGATCCGCGTGCATCCCGCGGCTTCTGCGTCCTCCTGCAGCTCCGCCGAATGCAGCTCCTCCTGGGAGGTGGACAGCCGTTCGATCATCCGGCGGAACCGGCCCGCCGGCCGGGCCGGCTTCGCGGGCTTCTCGGGACGCGGTTCAGCACTCATACCGGAAGCCTACCGGCGCCCCCGCTACCTCTCGAAGCGGTATCCCATGCCCGGTTCGGTGATGAAGTGGCGGGGGTGCGAGGGGTCGGCCTCCAGCTTGCGGCGCAGTTGCGCCATGTAGACCCGCAGGTAGTTGCTCTCCGTCCCGTACGAGGGCCCCCAGACCTCCTGGAGCAGCTGCTTCTGGCTGACGAGCTTCCCGCCGTTGCGGACCAGCACCTCCAGCAGGTGCCACTCGGTGGGGGTCAGGCGTACGTCGCGCCCCTCGCGCACCGCCTTCTTGGCGGCGAGGTCCACGGTGAACCCCTCGGTCTCCACCACCACCTCGTCCTCGCCCGCCCCGGCCGCCGGCTCGGCCCGGCGCACGGCCGCGCGCAGGCGGGCCAGCAGCTCGTCCATGCCGAAGGGCTTGGTGACGTAGTCGTCGGCGCCCGCGTCGAGGGCCTCGACCTTCTCGTCGGAGCTGTGCCGGGCGGAGAGCACCAGGATGGGCACCCGGGTCCAGCCCCGCAGCCCCCTGATCACCTCGACGCCGTCCATGTCGGGGAGGCCGAGGTCGAGGACGACCACGTCGGGGTGGCGGGCCGCCGCGAGCTCCAGGGCCTGGGCCCCGTCGGCGGCGGCGTCGACCTCGTACCGGCGCGCCTTCAGGTTGATCACGAGGGCTCGGACGATCTGCGGCTCGTCGTCCACCACGAGCACCCGGGTCATTGGGGTCCTGCTTTCTGTCGTTCGGAGTGGTCCCCGGCTCCCTGCGGAGCCGGGGCCGGTGTCTGTCCTGCTCGTACCGCGGACGCCGAGCGCTCCGGGCGCCCCACGCGGTCGACGCCGCCCGGGCCCGGCCCGGTTCCGGCGGCGTCCCGCGCCGCCCCGTCCGGCGCCGCCCCGTCCCCGGCCGGCGCGTCCCGGGTCGCCGCGCGCAGGGTGAGCACCATCGTCAGACCGCCCCCGGGGGTGTCCTCGGCGGCGAGGGTGCCGTCCATCGCCTCGGCGAAGCCCCGGGCCACGGCCAGCCCGAGGCCCACCCCGGTGCCGCGCGGGGCG
Organism: Streptomyces sp. NPDC004667; assembly: GCF_040609475.1. Lineage (NCBI taxonomy): Bacteria > Bacillati > Actinomycetota > Actinomycetes > Kitasatosporales > Streptomycetaceae > Streptomyces > Streptomyces sp. NPDC004667. The sequence continues at coordinate 215,345 of NZ_JBEXKC010000001.1, forward strand.
TCCCCGTACCGCTGGAAGGGGGCGAAGATCCTGTCCTTGGCCTCGTCCGGCACCCCGCGCCCCCGGTCGACGACCCGGACCTCGACCCGGTCGCCGAGGAAGCTGGCCGCGACGAGCACGGGCTGCCCGCGGGGGCTGTACTTGACGGCGTTCTCCACGATGTTGGCCACGCTGCGCTCCAGCAGCCCCGGGTCCACGGCCACCATCGGCAGGGATTCCGGGACGTCCAGCAGCACGCTGTCCTCCGGTACGCCGCCCAGCGCCATCGGAACCACCTCGTCGAGGTCGATCTCCCGGATCAGCGGGGTCACGGTGCCGGTCTGGAGGCGGGACATGTCCAGCAGGTTGCCCACGAGGTGGTCCAGCCGGTCGGCGCCGTCCTCGATCCCCTCGAGCAGCTCGGCCCGGTCCTCCTCGGACCACTCCACGTCATCGGAGCGCAGCGAGCTGACGGAGGCCTTGATGGAGGCCAAGGGCGTCCGCAGGTCGTGGCTGACGGCGGCCAGCAGGGCCGTCCGGATCCGGTTGCCCTCGGCCAGCCGGCGGGCCTCCTCGGCCTCCCCGACGAGCCGCTGGCGGTCCAGCACCACGGCGGCCTGGGCGGCGAACGCGCCGAGCACCCGGCGGTCCTCGGCGGGCAGCACCCGGCCGGACAGGGCCAGCGCCATGTGGTCGCCGATCGGCATGTCCACATCGGCGTCCTCGGGCCGGGCGGCCGGCGCCGGGCCCACGCTGCCGGCCCGGGTCCAGGGCTCGACGTCCCCGGCCCGCTCCAGCAGGGCCACGGACTCCATCGCGAAGGTCTCGCGCACCCGCTCCAGCAGCGCGTCCAGGGCGGTCTCGCCGCGCAGCACGCTCCCGGCGAGGAAGGAGAGGATCTCGGACTCCGCGCGCAGCCGGGCTGCCTGGTGCGTGCGCCGGGCCGCCAGGTCCACCACGGAGGCGACCGAGACCGCGACCCCGAAGAACACGGCGATGGCCATGATGTTGCGCGGGTCGGAGACCGTGAACCGGTGTACCGGAGGGGCGAAGTAGTAGTTCAGCAGCAGCGAGCCGAAGGCGGCCGAGGCCAGGGCCGGCCAGAGCCCGCCCACCAGCGCGGCCGCCACCGTCAGGGCGAGGAAGAGGAGCATCTCGTTGGCCAGGCCCGGGTTCGCGCTGATGTGCGTGAGCAGGACGCACAGCAGCGCGGGGAGGACCACCCCGACCAGCCAGCCGGCCACGATCCTGGGCCGTCCGAGCCGGGCGGTCGAGCGGGTCACCGGCAGCCCGCGGCCCCGGGCCACCTCCTCGTGGGTGACGATGTGCACGTCGAGGTCGGGACCCGAGTCGCGGGCCACGGTGGCACCCACGCCCGGCCCGAGCACGTATTGCCAGGCCTTGCGGCGGCTGGAGCCCAGCACGACCTGGGTGGCGTTGACCCCGCGGGCGAATTCCAGGAGGGATTCGGGGATGTTGTCGCCGATCACATGGTGAAACGTTCCGCCAAGGTCTTCGACCAGGGTCCGCTGGACCGCGAGCTCCTTCGGCGAGGCCGAGGTGAGCCCGTCGCTGCGCGCGATGTAGACGGCGAGGACCTCGCTGCCGGAGGCCTTGGCGGCCATCCGGGAGGCCCGCCGGATCAGCGTGCGCCCCTCCGGCCCGCCGGTGAGTCCGACGACGATCCGCTCACGGGCCTGCCAGGTCGAGCGGATGCCGTGCTCGCCCCGGTACTCCTGGAGGTACTCGTCCACCCGGTCGGCCACCCACAGCAGCGCCAGCTCGCGCAGCGCGGTGAGGTTCCCCGGCCGGAAGTAGTTCGACAGGGCCGCGTCGACCTTGTCGGGCCGGTAGATGTTGCCGTGGGCCATCCGGCGGCGCAGGGCCTGCGGGGACATGTCGACGAGTTCGATCTGGTCGGCCCGCCGGACCACCTCGTCCGGGACGGTCTCGCGCTGGCGCACCCCGGTGATCGACTCGACCACGTCGCCGAGCGACTCCAGGTGCTGGATGTTGACGGTGGACACCACGTCGATCCCGGCCCGGAGCAGTTCCTCGACGTCCTGCCAGCGCTTGGCGTTGCGCGAGCCGGGGACGTTGGTGTGGGCGAGCTCGTCCACCAGAGCGACGGCCGGCCGCCGCGCCAGCACCGCGTCCACGTCCATCTCGGTGAAGGACGCACCCCGGTACGCGAGCTCCTTGCGCGGCACCTGTTCGAGTCCGTGCAGCATCACCTCGGTGCGCGCCCGCCCGTGGTGCTCGACGAAGCCGACGACGCAGTCGCCGCCCCGCTCCACCCGGCGGTGGCCCTCCGAGAGCATGGCGTACGTCTTGCCCACACCGGGTGCCGCGCCGAGATAGATCCTTAGCCTGCCGCGTCCCATGCGCTCATTCTCCGGGACATCGCCGCAGTTCACGCACCGATCGGTCGCCCCGGACCCATCCCTGACGCATCCCTGACGCGTCGGACGCCCGGCACGCGGGGCCGGCGGGGCCCGCACGGCGGGACGGGAACGCCGGCCCACCGTCGCCGGGGAACACGCAGGCCGGCGGGCCCCGCACCGTGGAGTGCGGGGCCCGCCGGCCATGGGTGCAGCCCCGGGGACCTCACGGTCCTGCGGGGTCCCCGACGGTCAGCGGACCTCGGTGATCTCCGGGCCGCGCTCCAGCTGGCCCATGCCGCCGGAGAAGCGGGAGCCCTCCTGGTCCTCGGCCGTCTGCACGCCGTCCGGCACCATCTGGGCGTCGTTCGGCAGCTTCAGGACGATGGGGTCGCGCGGGGCCATCGGGCCCTCGCCGCGCAGGACGACGGTCTCCCGGAAGATGTTTTCCAGCACGCCGGCCGACTCCGGGCGCACCGCGCCCTGGCCGGAGATGACGCCGCGCAGGAACCAGCGGGGGCCGTCGACGCCGACGAAGCGCACCAGCTGGGCGCCCGTCTGGCCGTCGGGCAGCGGAACGGGGACCTGCGCGCGCAGTTCCCAGCCCAGCGGGCCCTCGACCTCGTCGATGATGCCGCCCTGCTGGGTGATCCCCGAGGCGATCTCCTCGCGGACCTCGCCCCAGATGCCCTCCTTCTTGGGCGCGGCGAAGGCCTGGAGCTGCACCGCGCTGTCGCCGAGGACCACGGTCGCGGCCACGATCGCGTCACCGGCGACCTCGACGCGCAGTTCCATGCCCTCGACGCCGGGTACGAGGATGCCGCCCAGGTCGACGCGGCCGTCGGCCGGGTTGCCGGGCACCTCGGAAACGTCCCACGGGCCGTCGGGACGCGGGGCCGGAGGCAGGTTCAGCCTGCGCGGCTCGGCGGAGTCGAGTCCGTCGGCGGGCTCATCGGCGCGCACGCCGTCGACCTGCTCGGCCGCGCCGCCGTCCTTGACGGAGTCGTTCTTCTTGCGACGTCCGAACACGTCACTGTCCTTCCCGGTCGGTTACGACCGAAGCGTAGCCATTCCCACCCTGCTGACCAGCGCCGGATCCGGCCACGGCCGCATGACCGCCGGTGGAGCCGAACCCCCCGTCGGCCCGGGCCGAGCCGGGAAGCTCCTCCACCTCGTGGAAGCGCACCTTCTCGACCCGCTGGACAACCAGCTGGGCAATGCGGTCGAAACGCTCGAACCTGACGCTCTCGCGAGGGTCGAGATTGACCACGATCACCTTGATTTCCCCACGGTACCCGGCATCCACCGTCCCCGGGGCATTCACGAGCGCGAGCCCGCAGCGGGCGGCCAGGCCCGAGCGCGGGTGCACGAAGGCGGCGTACCCGTCGGGCAGGGCGATGGAGACGCCGGTGGGCAGGACGGCCCGCTCCCCGGGTTCCAGCTCGGCGGCGACCGTGGTGACCAGGTCGCAGCCGGCGTCGCCTGGGTGACCGTAGGACGGGAGGGGCACCTCGGGGTCGACGCGGCGGATCAGCACGTCGACGTCATGGCGGGGTGCGGGGTTGTTCTGGGACATCAGGGGTTCACCTCGAAGGCGCGGGTGCGCCTGACCTGGTCCGGGTCGGCCATCGCCGCCCGGATCTCCTCGGGCCGACCGTTGTCGATGAAGTGGTCGACCTTCACCTCGATGAAGAGCGCGTCCGCGCGGACGGCGACCGGGCCGTCCGGGCCGCCTATCCGGCCCACCGCCGTGGAGTAGATCTTCCGTCCGGCGACGGCGGTGACCTCGGCCTCCAGGTACAGCACGGTGTCCACGGGCACGGGCCGCACGAAGTCCGTCTCCAGCCGGCCGGTCACCGCGATCACGCGCAGCAGCCAGTTCAGGGAGCCGAGCGTCTCGTCGAGCGCGGTGGCCAGGACCCCGCCGTGGGCCAGTCCGGGCGCGCCCTGGTGAGCGGGCCTGACGGTGAACTCGGCGGTGATGCGCACGCCCTCACCGGCGCGGGCCTCCAGATGGAGCCCGTGCGGCTGTCCCCCGCCGCACCCGAAACAGTGTTCGTAGTGCGCGCCGAGGAGCTCGCCGGGTGCCGGTGCGTCGGGATGCCGGACCGGCGCGGCGGCATCGGCCGGGGGCGTCAACGCTGTGTTTCGTCCACTCACAGCCGCTGACCTTACCCGCGCGGCTACCCGCCGGTCGCCTCGTGGCAGGCTTGCGTGTATGCAGCTCTCCCCCGCGCACCACGACGAACGACTGTCCGCCCCCCGCTCCTGGTGGGGCATCGCCGCCCTGACCGGGCTGGCGTGCGCGCTGACGCTGCTCCCGCTGGGCACCCTGCCGCTGCTGGCCGGGCTGGTGGGCGGGACGGCACTGGCGGCGCTGCTGGTCAGTTCGTACGGTTCCGCGCGCGTGCGCGTGGTGAACGGCTCGCTGGCTGCGGGCGAGGCGCGGATCCCGGTGACGGCGCTCGGCGAACCGGAGGTCCTGGAGGCGGAGGAGGCCCGCGCCTGGCGCACGTACAAGGCCGACGTCCGCGCCTTCATGCTGATGCGCAGCTACGTGCCCACGGCGGTCCGCGTCGAGGTCACCGACCCGGCGGACCCGACGCCCTACGTGTACGTGTCCACCCGCGAGCCCCGGGCCCTGGTGGCGGCGATCCGCGCGGCGCAGGCCGCCCCGGCCACCGGCGCCTGAGGGCCGCGGGCGTCCGGGCCCGGCTCCGGTCCTCGGGCCGCGCCGCGGCGGCGGGTCTTCAGCGCGGCTCGCGCTCCGGGCCTTCGAGTACGGGCCTGCGTGCCCCGGGAAGGGGCTGGGAGGGGCCGTCAAGGGGCCGGGGGTGCGGGAGGTACTCCCAGGGCACGGCCCGTCCGCGCAGGTCCGTACGCACCTTCTCGGCGAGTTTCCGGGTGTCCCGGCGGTTCATGACCGCGCCGACGGCCGCGCCGACCATGAACGGCATCAGGTTGGGCAGGTTGCGGAACATCCGCTTCATGATCTGCTGGCGCAGTTCGCGCTTCATCTGCCCGCCGAGCGCCGCGTTCAGCGTGGTCGGCTTGGTCAGGTCGATCCCGCGCTCCTCGGTCCATGCCGTCAGGTAGGCGGAGGTGCGGTCCTTCAGGGCGCCGGGCGGCCGCTGCCCGTAGACCTCGTGGAGCTCGGCGACGAGCTTGAGTTCGATCGCGGCGACGGCGGTGATCTCCGCGGCCAGCTCCGCCGGCATGGCGGGCGGAACCGGCAGCATCGCCGCGGCGCCGATGCCCGCGCCCACCGTGGAGGTGGCGTGGGCGGCCCCGGAGATCAGCTTGTCGGCCAGTTGATCGGGGTCGAGACCCGGGAACTGCACGCGCAGGGTCGCGAGGTCCCGTACCGGAACGCGCGGTGCGTTCTCGATGATGCGGTCGGCGATGTACAGGGCGGCGGCCTTCGCGCTTTCGCCGCCCTTGCGCACACCGTTCCTGACGGCCTGCATCCGGCCGGTCCCGGGCTTGCGCTCCCGGGACCCCTCGTCGGCCGCTGTGGCCGGCGGCACCGCCTGGGCGGTGCCGAAGGGCACGACGGTCGTGTCGAGGGGCGGGGCGGCGGGGGTGCCGGGGCCCGTTTCCGGGCCCGTGGCCACCACGCTCGTCTCCGCCGGACCGCCGGATTTCCGCAAGCGTCGCTTCCGAAAGGGCGTCGAGCCGGTCACCGCCGAGCCTCAGTCGCAGTCGCGGCAGATCGGCTGGCCGTTCTTCTCCCGTGCCAGCTGGCTGCGGTGGTGCACCAGGAAGCAGCTCATGCAGGTGAACTCGTCCGCCTGCTTCGGGAGGACCCGGACGGCCAGTTCCTCGTTGGAAAGGTCCGCACCGGGAAGCTCCAGGCTCTCGGCGCCGTCGAAGTCCTCGACGTCGACGTTCGAGGACGACTTCTCGCTGCGCCGGGCCTTCAGCTCTTCGATGCTGTCGTTGTCGACGTCATCGTCGGTCTTGCGTGGGGTGTCGTAGTCCGTTGCCATTTTTTCGCTCTCCCCCTCTGGGATTTAGCGGTGTCTCAGCGCACGTAACGCGCGAGAGGCCGGACTTGTGCCCGACCTGAGGCGGAGATTTTGCCTCACATCAAGGTCTGTTACTCAATCGACACCCAGCCGCACGCCCGAAGGAGCTTGTGGCTGGGATGACGACCGGGACCGTACACGGTCCGGGGGCCGTCTTGCACAAACGCCACCCCGTGTATTTCCCGCCATCAAGGGGGCCGGAAACCCGGACTTCCCGGGCTTTCCGGCCTCACCGGCATCACTGAACGCACATGACCGGACACTCGGCAATGTGATCGATCACACAACTACCGCCTGTCGCCCCGCCCCGCCATTCCGCTGACAGCGAACACGGTTCCAGGTGGATCAAAGGGGCAACGTGACACGCATCACGAGGCCACCGCCCTCGCGCGGCGTCGCGAGGATGCGGCCGCCGTGTGCGCGCGCCACGGAGCGCGCGATCGACAGGCCGAGCCCGACACCCTTGTCGCTGCCCGTGCGCTCCGTACGCAGCCGCCTGAAGGGCTCGAAGAGGTTGTCCACCTCGTACGCGGGAACCACCGGCCCCGTGTTCGAGACGAGGAGCACCGCCTGGCCGTGCTGGACCTCGGTCGTGACCTCCACCCAGCCGTCCTCCGGCACGTTGTAGCGGACGGCGTTCTGCACCAGGTTGAGGGCGATCCGCTCCAGCAGGACGCCGTTGCCCTGGACCACGGCCAGCGCCCGCTCGCCGCGGATCTCCACGCCCTTGGCCGCGGCCTCCCCGCGCGCCTGGTCGATGGCGCGCGAGGCGACCTCCGCCAGGTCGACCGGTTTGCGTTCGACGATCTGGTTCTCGCTGCGCGCCAGCAGCAGCAGGCCCTCGACGAGCTGCTCGCTGCGCTCGTTGGTGGCCAGCAGGGTCTTGCCCAGTTGCTGGAGCTCCACCGGCGCTCCGGGATCCGAGAGGTGGACCTCCAGCAGCGTCCGGTTGATCGCCAGCGGGGTTCTCAGCTCGTGCGAGGCGTTGGCCACGAACCGTTGCTGGGCCGTGAAGGCCCGCTCCAGCCGGTCCAGCATCTCGTCGAAGGTGTCGGCCAGCTCCTTCAGCTCGTCGTCCGGCCCGTCCAGCTCGATCCGCCGGGTCAGGTCGGATCCGACCACCCGGCGGGCGGTACGGGTGATCTTGCCCAGCGGCGAGAGCACCCGGCCGGCCATCGCGTAGCCGAAGGCGAAGGCGATGATGCTGAGGCCCAGCAGGGCCATCAGCGAGCGGCGCAGCAGGTCGTCCAGGGCGTGCTTGCGCTGGTCGAGGATGCACTGGCCGATCGCGGCGTTGAACTGGTCGATCGACTGGTCGATCCCCACGCCGGAGCAGGTGGTGCTGGAGACCTCGACCTTCTGACCGCCCACGATCTTGAACGGGAGCGCGTTGCCCTCCCGCAGCGCCTGGGCGGCCAGCAGGTAGATGATCGACAGGAGCAGGATCCCGGCGATCAGGAACATGCCGCCGTACAGCAGCGTGAGCCGTATCCGGATGGTCGGTCGCAGCCAAGGGAAGGGACCCTCGGGCTGGCCGGGGTCCCAGGTCGGTTTCGGTGGCGCCGCCGGTGGCGCGGGGGTCGCGGCCATCCGGTCAGATCCGATATCCGGAGCCGGGCACCGTCACGATGACGGGCGGCTCGCCGAGTTTGCGGCGCAGGGTCATGACGGTCACCCGGACCACGTTGGTGAACGGGTCGGTGTTCTCGTCCCAGGCCTTCTCCAGCAGCTGCTCGGCGGAGACCACGGTCCCCTCGCTGCGCATGAGCACCTCCAGCACCGCGAACTCCTTCGGCGCCAGCTGGACCTCCCGGCCCTCCCGGAACACCTCGCGCCGGTTGGGGTCCAGCTTGATCCCGGCCCGCTCCAGCACCGGCGGCAGCGCCACGGTCGTCCGCCGGCCCAGCGCCCGGACGCGGGCGGTCAGCTCGGTGAAGGCGAAGGGCTTGGGCAGGTAGTCGTCCGCCCCCAGCTCCAGGCCCTCGACCCGGTCGCTCACGTCGCCGGAGGCGGTGAGCATGAGCACCCGGGTGGGCATGCCGAGTTCGATGATCCGGCGGCAGACGTCGTCGCCGTGCACCAGGGGAAGGTCCCGGTCGAGCACGACCACGTCGTAGTCGTTCACCCCGACGCGCTCCAGGGCCGCGGCGCCGTCGTACACGACGTCCACGGCCATGGCCTCCCGGCGCAGGCCGGTGGCCACCGCATCGGCGAGCAGCTGCTCGTCCTCGACGACGAGTACGCGCACGTCGTTTCCTTCCTTCGAGCCCAGAAGGGCACACGTGTATTGCGCCTCCATCCTGCCGGTTTCGGCCGTAAACCGGCTGTAAGGCGCCCCTGGGGCCGTCCGGGGAGGCGATCACGGGGTGGACGAGGGGTGTGGATGGGGTGGAGGTGAGGATTCCCTCGCCCTACGAGGTTTCTGGGACCGGGGTGCCGGGGAGGACGTCAGCACACCCCAACCACTCCCTGACGGCGGACTGCCCCGTGCTCGTCCGTCGCCGACCCACGAAGAGGGGGCGCACCCACCATGGACGCATTCACCGCGGGTCTTCTGCAGCGCATCAAAGCCACGCAGTCGGACCTCAGCAAGGCCCGTGAGACGGGCGACGACCACCTCGCGGATGTGGAGCAGGCCGAGCTGGAAGATCTCCAGCGGCTCGCGGCGGAACACGGCGTCGCCGTGTCCGCCGCCTGACCCGTCGGCAACGGAACACAGGCTCGACCGGGCCCCGGCCGCCGTCCTCGGCGGCCGGGGCCCGTTCCGTGCCGTCAGTCGTGCCAGGCGCCGGCTTCCTCCAGCAGCGGCTGGAGCGAGGCGAACACCGCCGGGGACGCCGCGAGCGTCAGCTCGAAGGACGCGGGCTCCCCGGGCCGGCCGCCCGTCAGCGCGCCGGCCTCCCGCGCGATCAGCTCACCCGCGGCCAGGTCCCACGGATTGAGCCCGCGCTCGTAGTGCCCGTCGAGGCGCCCCGCGGCCACGTCGCACAGGTCCAGCGCCGCCGAGCCGCCCCGCCGGATGTCCCGGACCAGCGGGATGATCCGCTGTGCGACCTCCGCCTGGTGGGCCCGCCTCGTCTGGACGTACCCGAAGCCGGTGCTGAGCAGCGCCTGGTCCAGCGGCGCGTCGGCCCGGCAGGACAGCCGCTCGCCGCCCGCCCACGCGCCGCCCCCGAGCACGGCGTGGTACGTCTCGCCGCGCATCGGCGCCGCGACGACCCCGACCACGGTCTCGCCGCGGTACTCGGCGGCGATGGAGACGCCCCAGCTCGGCAGCCCGTAGAGGTAGTTCACCGTGCCGTCCAGCGGGTCGATGACCCAGCGGACCCCGCTCGTGCCCGGGGTGTCGGACCCCTCCTCGCCGAGCAGGCCGTCCGCGGGCCTGCGCTCCGCGAGCAGGCCCGTGATGAGCTTCTCGGCCGCGATGTCCATCTCGGTCACCACGTCGATCGGGCTGCTCTTCGTCGCCGCCACCGCCAGGTCGGCGGGGCGCCCGTCGCGCAGCAGCTCACCCGCCTGCCGGGCGGCCTCCCGGGCCACTTCCAGCAGTTCGGCCTTCAACTCTTCGGAGATCACGTTCCCACTCCCTCACGCGTACGGGCTGTCCGCGCCCGCGGCGGCGGGCCTGGGCCCCCGCGCCGGGCAGCAGCCCACGGCACACAGATCATGACTCGGGCCCAGCAGGCCCAGCGCGCAGCGCTCCACGTCCTCGCCCCGCTCCGCCGCGGCCCGCTCCACCAGGAGCTCGCGCACGGCCGCCGCGAACCGCGGGTCCGCGCCGACCGTCGCCGACCGGGCGACGGGCAGGCCCAGTTCGGCGGCCTTCGCCGTGGCCTCGGTGTCGAGGTCGTAGAGGACCTCCATGTGGTCGGAGACGAAGCCGATCGGCACCATCACCGCCGCCGGGGCGCCCGCCCCGTGCAGGGCCTCCAGGTGGTCGCAGATGTCGGGCTCCAGCCACGGGATGTGCGGGGCGCCGCTGCGCGACTGGTAAACGAGTTCCCAGGGCCGTTCGGTTCCCGTCTCGGCCCGGACGGCGTCGGCGATCACCCCGGCCACGTCCAGGTGCTGCCTGACGTAGGCGCCGCCCTCGCCGTGCTCCTCCACGGGCCCCGAGCTGTCGGCGGCCGCGGTCGGGATGGAGTGGGTGGTGAAGACCAGGTGCGCGCCGTCGCGGACCTCGTCCGGCAGCCCCGCCAGCGAGGCGAGGACGCCGTCGATCATGGGCTGCACGAAGCCGGGGTGGTTGAAGTAGTGCCGCAGCTTGTCGACCCGGGGCAGCTCGGCCACGCCCTCCTCGGCGAGGGTGGCCAGGGCGTCCGCGAGGTTCTCGCGGTACTGGCGGCAGCCCGAGTACGAGGCGTAGGCGCTGGTGGCCAGGACGGCGATGCGGCGGCGCCCGTCGGCGGCCATCTCGCGCAGCACGTCGGTCAGGTACGGGGCCCAGTTCCGGTTGCCCCAGTACACGGGCAGGTCCAGCCCGTGCCCGGCGAAGTCCTTGCGCAGCGCGTCCAGCAGCTCGCGGTTCTGCCCGTTGATGGGGCTGACCCCGCCGAAGCCGAAGTAGTGCTGCCCGACCTCCTTGAGGCGCTCGCGCGGGATCCCGCGCCCGCGGGTGACGTTCTCCAGGAACGGCACGACGTCGTCGGGTCCCTCGGGGCCGCCGAAGGACAGCAGCAGGAGGGCGTCGTAGGGGGCGGCGAGGCCTTCGGCCACGGGCGCTTCGGGGGCACGGAGCTGGTCTGACATGCCTCGAATCCTGCCACCCGGGGTTCGCCGGGGAGAACCGCCCGGTCCGCATCGCGGACGCGTCGCAGGTAAGGTGACCCTAAGTTCAATTGGCCGGACGGGGCTGCCCCGTCCGGTCCCCGTGCGGGTCCCGTGTCGGCGGTCGTAACCTGTATGGGCCGACGACGTCCCTTACGGAGACACCTTGCCCAGTCCCTATCGCGCGATCTTCGCGGCCCCCGGCACCAAGGGGTTCAGCGCCGCCGGCCTCATAGGCCGACTGCCGATATCCATGGTGGGTGTCGGCATTCTGACGATGATCTCCGAGATCACCGGGCGCTACGCGATGGCGAGCGCCCTGACCGGCACCCTGGCCCTCGCCGCCGCGGTCATCGGCCCCCAGGTCTCCCGGCTGGTGGACCAGTACGGACAGCGCCGGGTCCTGCGCCCCGCCACCCTGATCTCCGTCGCCGCGGTCGCCGGGCTCCTGCTCGCCGCCGCGAACGGCCTCCCCGACTGGACCCTCTTCGTCTTCGCCGCGGTCGCGGGCTGCGTACCGAGCGTCGGCTCGATGGTCCGCGCCCGCTGGACCACGCTCTACCGGGACTCCCCCCGCGAGCTGCACACCGCCTACTCCTTCGAGTCCGTCGTCGACGAGGTCTGCTTCATCTTCGGCCCGATCCTCGCCATCGGACTCTCCACCACCTGGTTCCCCGAGGCCGGACCGCTGATCGCGGCCGTCTGCCTGCTCGTCGGCGTCTGGCTGCTCACCGCGCAGCGCTCCACCGAGCCCGCCCCGCACCCGCGCGAGGCGCAGGCGAAGCGCACCTCGGCCCTGCGCTCCCCCGGTCTCCAGGTGCTGACGGCCACCTTCGTGGCCACCGGAGCCATCTTCGGCTCCATCGACGTGTCCACCCTCGCCTTCGCCGAGGAGCAGGGCAACAAGTCTTCCGCCAGCTTCATCCTGGCCATCTGGGCGGCCGGATCCTGCCTGGCCGGCATCGTCTTCGGGCTGCTCCATCTCAAGGGCCGGACGGAACGCAGGTGGGTACTGGGCATCTGTGCGATGGCCGTGAGTATGATCCCCCTCCTACTGGCCGGGAACCTTCCGTTTCTGGCCGTGGCGCTCTTCGTCTCGGGCCTCGCCATCGCTCCCACGATGATCACCACGATGGCCCTGATCGAAGCGCACGTACCACGCGCGAAGCTCACCGAGGGCATGACCTGGATCAGCACCGGCCTGGCGGTCGGGGTCGCGGTCGGCTCCTCCGTGACCGGTCTCGTCATCGACGCGGCCGGCGCCCAGCGCGGGTACGTCGTCTCGATCGCGGCGGGGACGGCCGCGGCGGCGGTGGCGTTCGCGGGATACCGCCGGCTGACGAGGCCGGCGCAAGGGGAGGAGCCTTCCACCGATGGCGACGGGGACAGCAGCGCAGAAGCACCGGCGGACCACGTGGCATAACTGGGCGGGGAACATCACCGCCACGCCCGCGCGGGTGGTGAGCCCGACCTCGGTCGGGGAGCTCCAGGAGGCGGTGCGCAGGGCCGCCGAGGAGGGGCTGCGGGTGAAGGCGGTCGGCACCGGCCACTCCTTCACCGCGGCGGCGGCGACCGACGGCGTGCTCGTACGACCCCAGGCCCTGGCCGGGATCCTGTCCGTCGACCGGGCCGCCGGGACGGTCACGGTGGCGGCCGGCACGGTCCTCAAGGACCTCAACCGGGCCCTGGCCGCCCAGGGACTGTCGCTCACGAACATGGGCGACATCATGGAACAGACCGTGTCGGGCGCCACCAGCACCGGCACCCACGGCACCGGCCGCGACTCGGCCTCGATCGCCGCCCAGATCCGCGGCCTGGAGCTGGTCACCGCGGACGGCCGGGTCCTGGCCTGCTCGGAGAAGGAGAACCCGGAGGTCTTCGCCGCCGCCCGGCTCGGCATCGGCGCCCTGGGCATCGTCACCTCGATCACCTTCGCCGTCGAGCCGCTCTTCTTCCTGACCGCCCGTGAGGAGCCCATGGGCTTCGACCGGGTGACCGCCGAGTTCGACCAGCACGTCACGGAGAACGAGCACTTCGAGTTCTACTGGTTCCCGCACACCGGCAACTGCAACACCAAGCGCAACAACCGCAGCCAGGGCCCGGCCGCCCCGCCCGGCCCCGTCAGCGCCTGGGTGGAGGACGAACTGCTCTCCAACGGCGTCTTCCAGGCCGTCAACTCGCTGGGCCGCGCCGTCCCGGCGACCGTCCCCGCGATCGCCCGGGTGGCCAGCCGCGCCCTGTCGGCGCGCACCTACACGGACATCCCGTACAAGGTGTTCACCAGCCCGCGCCGGGTGCGCTTCGTGGAGATGGAGTACGCCCTTCCGCGCGAGCGGCTGGTCGAGGCGCTGCGGGAACTCAAGGCGATGGTCGACCGTTCCCCGCTGCGGATCAGCTTCCCCGTGGAGGTGCGCACGGCCCCGGCCGACGACATCACCCTGTCCACGGCCTCGGGGCGGGAGACCGCGTACATCGCGGTGCACATGTACAAGGGCACTCCGTACCAGGCCTACTTCACTGCCGCGGAGCGCATCTTCACCGCGCACGGCGGGCGGCCGCACTGGGGCAAGGTGCACACCCGGGACGCGGAGTACCTCGCCGGGGTCTACCCGCGCTTCGGGGAGTTCACCGCGCTGCGCGACCGGCTCGACCCGGACCGGGTGTTCGGCAACGACTACCTGCGGCGCGTGCTCGGCGGGTGAACCCCGGGGGTACCCCGCTCGGGATGTGCCTCGCTCGGGGGTGCCACCGCTCAGGGGGTGCCCCTGCCCTGCCGGTCCGCTCCGTCGGCGCCCTGTCCGGTTCCGGAACCCGTTCCGCCGCCGGTGCCGGAGCCCGTTCCGGTGCCACCGGTGCCGGGCGTCGGACCGGGCGGGGTGGCGGACTTCGAGGGCGTGGCCGCCGGGGAGGCGGACGGGTCCGGGGCCGACGGCGTCGGGCTCGGGGTCCCGCCGGTGCCCTGTCCGCCCGAACCGCGGGAGGCCGAGGGGTCCGGGGAGGGCCCGGTACCCGGGGTCTTCCCGTCCTTCCCCCCGCGCTCGCCCGCGCCGCCGCCGTCCCGCCCGTCCTCCGGGGGTGCGGGACGGTGGTCGGGGGCCTTGCGGGAGCCGCCCGACAGCAGGGTTCCGCCGTCGCTGCTGATCGAGGTGCCGGCGAGGGCCTCGTAGGTCCCGAGGCCGCCGATGGCGAGGGCGAACGCCGCCCCGGAGGCCACCGCCGTCCGCTTCCAGCCCCGTACGCGGGTGCCGTGCACGGTCGCCTCGCCGAACTCCTCCGTGAACGCGCCGGGGCCGGGCGCCCCCTCGGGTGCGGCCGGCCGCACCCGGTCGGCCCCGGCGCGGGCGCTCACCCGAAGTTGGTCGCCGGTGCGCCGGAAGACGTGCTGGATGACCGGGCCGCCCGCGGTGGCGACCACGCTCACCACGCCGGCTCCCAGGATGGTCCCGTAGACGCCCAGTTTCGAGGCGAGCAGGGCCGCCGCGACCGTCGCCAGGGAGGAGCCGGCGATCTGGGTGACGCTCAGATCGAGCTTCCGGCCTCCGGACCCCTCCGGTTCGCTTTCCCCTGCCGCCTTCTGACCCATCGCCATCCGGGTGTGTCCTGCCTCTCGCGCTTCTCCTCTTCCAGCAGTTACTGACACCCGGGCGAAAGGGATAGTTCCGCTTCTGGGGATTCTGTGAAGCAAGACACCCCAAAACGGACCCGCTTGCAGGTGGGCCCCCTCGCGGACCCGATTTCGGGCAGCCCAACTCCCGCCACCCCGGACAACTTCGGCGGCGCGGCGGTCCACCCAGGTGGCCCGAATGGAGTACTGTGGCGAGCCCTGGGGCCGTCCTTCCTTACGGATGTCCGGACTCGGGAGAGGGGGCCGACTGATGGAGAAACGGCACTCAAGACCGGTGATGCCGCGGTATCGCACGGGCTCCTGCTGCGCACAGTAACCACTCGGTCACTGTGCGTGCCCAACAGGTAACCGTGCCATAACGTCGATCAAGGGCGCATGCCCGACACGCCGGTTTAACTCGGCAAGGTTGTGGCAGGCTGCACCCGGGCAGGCCACACTCGACTAGCGGAAGCAGCGACGCACGTGACGTCGGCAGGCACCACCCGGGAGGTCCCCATGCCCGAACTGCGTGTCGTGGCCGTCTCCAATGACGGCACACGACTGGTGCTCAAGGCTGCGGACAGCACGGAGTACACGCTTCCGATCGACGAGCGGCTGCGGGCTGCCGTGCGCAATGACCGCGCGCGCCTGAACCAGATCGAGATCGAGGTGGAGAGCCACCTCCGCCCCCGCGACATCCAGGCCCGCATACGGGCCGGTGCCTCCGCGGAGGAGGTCGCGCAGCTCGCCGGCATCCCGGTCGACCGGGTCCGCCGCTTCGAGGGTCCCGTCCTGGCCGAGCGCGCCTTCATGGCGGAGCGGGCCCGCAAGACCCCCGTGCGCCGCCCCGGCGAGAACACCGGACCGCAGCTCGGCGAGGCCGTGCAGGAGCGGCTCACCCTGCGGGGGGCCGACAAGGACTCCGTCCAGTGGGACTCCTGGCGCCGCGACGACGGCACCTGGGAGGTGCTGCTGGTCTACCGGGTGGCCACCGAACCGCACTCCGCGAGCTGGACGTACGACCCGCCGCGCCGGCTGGTCGTGGCCGTGGACGACGAGGCGCGCTCCCTGATCGGCGAGGCGGACGACCTGCCCTCGACCCCGGAGCCGACCTTCCCCTTCGTGCCGAGGATCGCCCGGCTGCCGCGGGACCGGCCGCTGGACCGCACCCTGGACCGGCCCCTGGACCGCGCCCTCGACCGGCCCTTGGACCGCACCCTCGACCGGCAGCTCGAACGGGTCGAGGGGCGCGCCGCCCCCGTGCCCGTCCCGGAGCCCGAGGAGGAGCGGGACACGCTGACCAGCCTGCTGGAAGCGGTCCCGAGCTTCCGGGGTGACCTGGTGGTCCCGGACCGCACCGACCGGGCCGAGGTCCCCGCCGAGGAGGCCGAGAGCGAGGAGCCCCCGGCCGCCGCGTCGGCCGGGGCCGGCACGGCGTACGCCGACGTGCTCATGCCCCGTACGGTGGCGGGCCACCGCGACCGGCTGACCGGGACGACGGACCGGCAGGCCGAGGCCGACGGGGTCCGCCCCGGGCGCCGGGCGGCGGTGCCCAGCTGGGACGAGATCGTCTTCGGCACCCGGCGCAAGAAGCAGGAGTAGCCGCCGGGTCGGCGCCCCCTCCGGGGCACCGACCGGGCCTGCCCGTCAGGGGTTCGGGCCCGTGGCCACCGGCCGCGCCGGGTCGGAGGACCAGTGCGACCAGCTGCCCGCGTAGAGGCCCGACTCGATTCCCGCCACCTGCAGGGCCAGCACCTCGTGCGCTCCGGACACCCCGGAGCCGCAGTACACGCCCACCTCCGCGCCCCCGGTGGCGCCCAGCGCGGCGAACCGCGCGCGCAGCGCCTCGGCCGGCAGGAACAGGCCGTCCGGGCCGACGTTCTCCGTGGTCGGGGCCGACACGGCGCCCGGGATGTGGCCGCCGACCGGATCGATGGGCTCCACCTCGCCGCGGTACCGCTCCCCGGCGCGGGCGTCGAGCAGCAGTCCCGTGCGGGCGAGCGAGGCCGCCGCGTCGGCGTCCAGCAGCCCCAGAGCCCCCGGGTTTGGCTTGAAATCGCCCTCCACGGGAGTGGGCGTGTCGGCGGTCACCTCACCGGCCTCGGCCGTCCAGGCGGCCAGGCCCCCGTCCAGGACGCGCACGTCGGGGTGACCCGTCCAGCCCAGCAGCCACCAGGCACGTGCGGCGGCCCAGCCCTGCCCGCCGTCGTACACGACGACCGGCACGTCCGAGCGGACCCCGGCCCGGCGCATCACGGCGCCGAAGGCCTCCGGGTCCGGCAGCGGGTGACGGCCGCCCGACCCGGGCGGACCTGCCAGTTCGTGGTCGAGGTCGACGTACACCGCGCCGGGCAGGTGCCCGGCCTCGTACGCGGGGCGCTGGTCGGGGCCGCCCAGCTGCCAGCGGATGTCCAGGAGCACCGGCGGCCGGGAACCGGCCATCTCACTCATCAGTTCGGAGGCCGAGAGAATCGCAGTCATGGGGTCATCCTCCTCCCCCGCCCGGCCCCGCGTAACAAGCCGGACATCGACGGGCAGCAGGGATTCGGTCACTCTGCTCCGGGCCGTCGCCACCCGGCCCGGTCGGGGCGCGCCGGGTCTCGCGGAGTGGAAGCATCAGCGGGGAACAGGGACACGACGGCAGGAGACGGCTGACATGACGGCGGCAGCGGGGGTTTCGCAGCGCCCGCCCGGCACACCGTGCTGGGTGAGCCTGATGGTGCACGGACTCGGGAACACCGAGGACTTCTACGCGGACCTCTTCGGCTGGGAGTACGAGCCGGGCCCGAACCAGCTGGGCCCGTACGTACGGGCCCTCCTCGACGGACAGGAGGTGGCGGGCGTCGGGGAGATGCCGCCGGACCGGCATCTTCCGGTGGCGTGGACCACGTACTTCGCCACCGATGACGCGGACGCCACCGCCGAGGCGATCCGCTCCTGCGGCGGAACGGTCGCGGTCGGGCCGTTGGACGCCGGGGCGGCGGGCCGGATGGCGATCTGTTCCGACCCGCTGGGCGCGATCTTCGGCATCTGGCAGGCCGGGGCCCATCCGGGCACGCGTCGGCCGGGGGTGCCCGGCGCCCCGGTGTGGAACGAGCTGGTCACCCAGGACTCCTCGACGGTCGGCAAGTTCTACCAGCACGTCTTCGGCCACGAGGCGGAGGAACACCCCTCCTCGTCCGCCGACTTCGACCACCTGACCCTGCTCCTGGGCGGCCGTCCGGTCGCCGCGGTGCACGGGGTCGGCCGGTCGCTGCCGCACGACCGGGGGCCGCACTGGATGACGTACTTCGAGGTGGCCGACACCGACGCGACCGCCGCCCGGGTGACCGAGCTGGGCGGACGGATCGTCGCGCCGCCCCGCGACGGCGTCCGCGGCCGGGTGGCCACGGTCGCGGACCCGGAGGGCGCGGTCTTCGCCCTCGTCCACACGGATGCCCCGGCGGCCCGGTAGGCCCCGGGGTCAGGGCGCCGGGGCGTCGAGCGCGCGGAGGTCGGGGCGTTTGGCGGTGCGGCCGTCGCCGGAGGACGCGCCGCGCAGGCGGCGGCCGAGCCAGGGGCCGAGGAAACCGGCCATCCAGCCGACTTCGGCCGCCGCGCTCCGCACGACACCGCGGGCCGGGCGGGGCGGCAACGGCTGCCTCCAGGCGTCGCCGTAACCGGGCACGGCGAGGGCCTCGGCGAGGGCGGCGGCGATCCGGGCGTGGCCGAGGGGGCTGGCGTGGAGCCGGTCCGTGCTCCACATCCGGGGGTCGCCGGCGGCGTCGGCCCGACCGGTTTCGGCCACGGCGACCCCGTGCCGGGCGGCGGCGGCGCGGATGTGGGTGTTGATCGCGACCACGCGCGGAGCCAGCGGCCGGGCCATCGGCGCGATCCGCGCCACGTCGGGGAAGGTCACCGTGGCCACGCGGGCTCCGGCGGCCGTGAACGCGGCGAACATCTCCTCCAGGTGCCCGGCCGTCGCCGCCGCGTCGAACCGGGGCCTGAGCAGGTCGTTCACCCCGGCGACGACGGTCACCACGTCGGGGCGCAGGGCGAGGGCGGGCCCCAGCTGTTCGGCGTGGACCTGGGCGGCGAGCCGGCCGCGCACGCCCAGGTTGGCGTAGAGCAGGCCGGGGTGGGCGGTCGCGAGGTGACCGGCGAGCCGGTCGGCGAAGCCCCGCAGCCCGGTCGTGTCGTCCCCGTCCCCGAGCCCTTCGGTCTGGCTGTCGCCGAGGGCGACGTAGCGTACGGGTTCACCGTTCGGCACGGGCTCGCTGCCTCTCCTTGAGTACGGCCGCGATCCTCAGGCACCAGTCCCGGTGGCCCTGTTCGAAGGCCAGGCCGCGCAGGCAGGTCAGGTACGCGCCGATGCGCTCGCCCCGGAGCAGGTACTCCGCTTCGTCCGCAGTGCCGCGCATGGTGCGCAGCATCGCGCCGAGCAGCTCGATCTTGGCCGTCGCCGCGGCGGCCCGCTCTTCGAGCTGTTCGATCACCGGTCCGGTGCCGATGCGGTCGGCGCTCTGCACCTTGACCAGCAGGTCGTCGCGGATGAAGGAGGGCTTCGGCGGCGCGTCGGCGAACCGCTCCAGCTCGGCGCGGCCCGCGTCGGTGACCCGGAACAGCCGCTTGTTGGGCCGGCTCTCCTGGACCACCTGCCGGCCCTCCACCAGTCCGTCCTGCTCCAGCTTGGCCAGTTCGGCGTAGAGCTGCTGGGGCAGGGCGTGCCAGAAGTTCGCGACGCCCACGTCGAAGGCCTTCGCCAGCTGGTACCCGCTGTACTCGCCGTCGAGCAGCGCCGCCAGCACCGCGTGTTTCAGGGCCATCCCGCCGCCCCCTTCCCTTTGATCGTCCGTCCCGGCATCATACTCAAAAAACTGACTAGTCACATTCTTGAGTAGCTGCCGCATTCCCGAGTGTTCCGAGCACCTGGAGGGGTCATGGAGACCGCCGAACGCTTCCGCACCGCCGTGGAGAAGCGCGATCTCAGCGCGCTGGACGATCTGTTCACCGAGGACGTCCGGCTGTACAGCCCGGTGAAGTTCACCCCCTTCGAGGGCAGGCCGATGGTGCTGGGCCTGTTCGGCGTGCTGCTGCGCGTCTTCGGGGACCTCCGCTACCTGGGCCGGCTGGACGGCGCGGCCGAGACCAGCGCCGACGGCGAGGAGGCGCCGTCGGTGGTCCTGCCCTTCCGCGCCGTGGTGGACGGGAAGCAGATCCACGGCATCGACCTGCTGCAGTTCGACGGGGCGGGCCGGATCAAGGAGTTCACGGTGATGGTCCGTCCCCAGTCGGCCGTCCACGCCCTGGGGCGGGCGGTGCTCGCGGGACTGGTGGCCGACGGCCTGGCTCCCGACCCGGCTGCCACCGAAGGCGCCTGACGGACCGCCACGCCCGGAAGGCACTTCCCTGACGGCCCGGCATCCACTTGCTAATGTGGCAAGTAGATGCCGGGCCGGCATGTTCCAGGGAGGTCCGGAGACGAACGGAAGGACTCCGCCATGGGGGAACAGGCCGACGCCATCGCGTCGTTGCGGGGCATCGCGCGGATCGAGGGCCGCACGCGCGGGAAGAGCGGCTGGTACGCCACCTACCTGTGGGCCTTCGCCGGGTGGCAACTCCTCCTCGTTCCCGTGGTGTTGCTGTGGCACGGGCGGACGGGCACCCTCGTGGGCACGGTGGGCAACGCCGCGGTCGTCGTGGGTCTGTCCCTGTTCGCCACGCGGCAGCCCGTGGTCCCGCGCGGCCACGGCGGCCGCCACCTCAGGGTGGTCGGCGCCTGGGCGGTCGCCTACGTCACGAGCCTGCTGCTCGGTTACACCGTCTTCCGTGACGTCACCGCCTTCGCGGTCGTGGCCGCCCTGACGTGCGCGCTGCCCGCGGCCGCCGCGGCCCGGCGGGAGGCTCGCTCCGTATGACGCACGGGACCCCGGCGGACGCGGAGCGGGCTCCGCACCCGCGCCACGCGCTCGCCCCGCTGCTGGCCTCGGCCGTACGGCTGTCGGTCGTCGCCGCTCTCGCCCCGGTGCAGAAGGCCGAGTTCGGCTGGGTACGGGACCTGGTGGAGATCACCGACTCCGCGCTGTCGAAGCAGGTCTCGCGACTGGAGGAGGCGGGCTGGGTGACGGTGGAGAAGGGGCGGGTCGGCCGGCGCCCGCGCACCTGGCTGGCCCTGACCGAGGAGGGGCTGGCCCGCTACCGGCGCCACCTCGCCGCCCTCACGGCCATCGCGGGCACGGACCCCGGCCACGGCGCCACCCGGACCTGACCGCATCCACGCCGGGCGGCCGCCGGGCAGGACTGACCCGAGCGCCCTCAGGGGGTCGCTGCTGCCGTCCGACCGGCCGGCAGGGCCGGCCGCTCGGCGGTCGCCGAACCGGGCACGGCGGTGTAGGCGACGAGCAGCTGGTCCGGGTCGCCGGGAAGCGCCAGCGTCTCGTAGCCGAACTCCAGCTCCCCGCCGACGGCGTGCACCATCCGCCTCACTCCGCAGGTCTTCTCCTTGACCTGGTGGTCGGCCCACAGCCGCCGGAAGTCCCCGCTCCTCACGGAGAGTTCGCCCACCAGCGCCGACAGCGCCGGGTCGTGCGGGTGCCGGCCGCGTCCAGCCGCAGATGGGCCACCATCTCGGCGGCGACCGCGGCCCTCGCCGGGCGGATCAGGTCCCGAAGATGCGCCTGCTCGGTGTCGTCCAGCCGCAGCACCCGGCCGACCGCCTCCAGGACCGCGTCCGACACGTTCTGCCCGCGGCCCTGCTCCAGCCGCACGTAGTAGTCCACGCTCACCCCGGCGAGCTGCGCGACCTCCTCACGGCGCAGACCCGGCACCCGGCGCCGGCCGTGCGAGGTCAGGCCCACCTCTTCGGGCCGGATGCGGGCGCGCCGCGATTGCAGGAAGCCGCTGAGGTCGTTGTCCATGCCCGCGAGCCCAGGCCGTGCCGTGAGGCCCAGCCCGGTACCGGCGGACACCTTCCTGCCGCCGCGCACCGGGAGGGCGCGCTCAGGCGGGGTTGACCGGGAGGACGTCCGGGGAGAGGGCGCCCGCGCGGGCCGAGGCGGACGTCATGCGCTTGCGGTGGTGACGGCGGCACAGGACCTCGTAGCCGATCTCCTCCGCCGGGCGGTTCACGTCGCCGACCACCACCTGGGCACCCTCGACGACCATCTCCCCGCCCACCGTACGGGCGTTGTGGGTGGCACGCGCCCCGCACCAGCACAGGGCCTCGACCTGGAGCTGCTCCAGGCGGTCCGCCAGTTCGATCAGGCGCTGGGAGCCCGGGAACAGCTTCGTGCGGAAGTCCGTCGTGATGCCGAAGGCGAACACGTCCAGGCCGAGGTCGTCCACGATCCGGGCGAGCTGGTCGATCTGGTCGGGCGCCAGGAACTGCGCCTCGTCCACGATCACGTAGTCCGCCCTGCCGCCCTTGGACAGCTGGGCGACCAGATACGCGTACAGGTCCATGCCCTCCGGCGCCTCGACCGCCTCCGTCACCAGGCCCAGCCGGGAGGACAGCTTGCCCTCCCCCGCCCGGTCGTCCCGGGTGAAGATCACGCCCACCAGACCCCGCGCGTCGCGGTTGTGGGCGATCTGGAGCGCCAGAGTGCTCTTTCCGCAGTCCATCGTTCCGGAGAAGAACACCAGCTCGGGCATGGGAAGTACAGGACCTTTCGGGTCTGGGAGGGGGAGCGGAGGGGAGGGGAGGGACGGCTCAGGTGCGGACTTCGAGCAGCGGGACCAGCTGTTCGGCCGCGGTCATGGAGCCGTGCATGCCGGCGAGGGCCGACTCGTTGGGTTCCTTGCGGGACGCGGTGATCGCCACGTCGGCCTGGGCCGCGGCGATCACGTCGCCGATCCGTCCGAGCACCCGCTCGTCGCACTCCCCCGGCGCCCCGAACCAGCCCCGGTCCAGGGCCTCTTCGCGGCTCGCGACCCAGAAGCGGTCGCCGAGCACCTCGCGCCACACGGTCAGGACGTCGGCCTCGGCGCCCGGTACCGCGTAGACGTGCCGGGCCCGGCCCTCACCGCCGAGCAGGGCCACGCCCGCGCCCAGCTCCCAGTCCTCGTCGAAGTCGATCCGGGAGTCCTCGTCGAAGGGGACGTCGACCATGCCGTGGTCGGCGGTCACGTACAGGGCGGTGCGCGGCGGCAGCTGCTCCGCGAGCCGCTGCACGAGCCGGTCGACGTACATGAGCTGGCCGCGCCAGGCGTCCGAGTCCACGCCGTGGCGGTGGCCGGCCCCGTCGAGCTCGCTGTAGTACGTGTACACGAGCGAGCGTTCCCCGGCGGCGAGCTGGATCGCCGCGAGGTCCATCCGCTCCTCGCCGGTCATCCGGCCGTGGAAGGTGCCGCCGCTGAGGGCGATCTGGGTGAGCGGGGTGCTCTTGAAGTTCGGCGCGGACACCTGGGCGGTGTGCACCCCGGCCGCGTCGGCGAGCTGGAACACCGTCGGGTACGGCTGCCAGGGCTTGGGCTGCGTCCACGGCTGCCAGCGGAGCTGGTTCATCAGCTCGCCGGAGGCCGGGTTGCGCACGGCGTAGCCGGGCAGGCCGTGCCGGGCGGGGGGCAGGCCGGTGCCGACGGAGGCCAGCGAGGTGGCGGTGGTCGCCGGGAAGCCTGCGGTGATCGGACGGCCGGTGCCGCCGCGCGAGCTCGCGAGGAGGGAGGTGAGGTACGGGGCCTCGTCCGGGTGGGCCTTGATCTGCTCCCAGCCCATGCCGTCGACCAGGAACACGCAGTTCCGGTCGGCCGGGGCCAGCTCGGTGATCCCCGCGGCGAGGCCCGGCACGCCCTGGCCGGCCGCCAGGGTCGGCAGCAGGTCGGCGAGCGAGCCGGTCCCGTAGTGCGGGACCGGGGCGCCGGCGAGGTCGAGGATTTCCGGGTCGTCCTGCCAGTTCGGCGGCGCGGAGTACGACATCAGCGGGCGGGGGTGGCGGTCGCCGCCGTGGCTTCCGAGAGCGCCTGCGCGAAGACGAGCGTCTGGCGGACCGTCTCCGGTCCGTCGCCCGCCTCGCTGACCCGCAGGCTGAGGTCGTCGGCCGTGGAGTTGCCGGTGTAGCCGTGGTCGGAGTCGCAGTTCGGGTCGCCGCAGGCGGCGGGCTCCAGGTCGATGCGCGAGACCGCGCCCCAGCCGATGGTCAGCACGACCTCGCGCGGCAGCTGGCCCGGGGTGTAGGACTCCGGGTTCGCCACGACGCGGCTGAGGACCACGGAGGAGATGCTGGACAGCTTGACCGACTCGGTGGAGGTCGTCGCGTACGGGGACGGGGACCCGGCGTCGGCGGCCTGCTCGTCGGTGTGGCTGACGATGAAGCGGTTGCCGGTCAGGACCAGCACGGTGACGTGCCGGCGCACCTCGTTGGAGTCGAAGGTGGTCTCCTGGTGGACCAGGTACGACGAGATCGGCTCGCCGCCGACGGCGGCCTCCACCGCCTCGGCCACGAGGGCCGGGTAGTAGCCGCTGCGCTCGATCGCCGCGCGGAGCAGCCCCTGGGTCGTCGTACCGGATTTCGCCATGAGGTCCATCCTAAGGCCCGTACGGCGTCCCCCTACCTGCCCGGCGCTCAGTAGCTGGGCAGCGTGCGCGGGCCGAGGTCGGTCCGGGCGGGCGGGTGGGCCACGCGGACGGTGGCGCTGAGCACGGAGAGGCCTTCCGTGGCGACGACGACCGGCTCCAGGGCGACCGCGGTCACCTCGGGGTGGTCGTCGACGAGCCGGGACAGGCGCAGCAGCAGTTCCTCCAGGGCGGGGGTGTCCACGGGGTCGCTTCCGCGCCAGCCGAAGAGGAGGGGCGCGGTGCGGATGGAGCGGATCAGGGCGGCCACGTCGCGGTCGGTGGCGGGGACGAGGCCGTGCGCGGTGTCGCCGAGGAGCTCGGAGGCGACCCCGGCGAGCCCGAAGGACAGGACGGTGCCCGCCGCGGGGTCGACGACGGCGCGGACGACGGTGTCCACCCCGCGCGGGGCCATGGCCTGGACCACGGGGAGCAGCTCGCCGGGCTTGCCGAGGGCCTCGGTGAGCTCCTCGTAGGAGCGGTGCAGCTCGGCCTCGGTGGTCAGGTCGAGACGTACGCCGCCCAGGTCCGCGCGGTGGCGCAGGTGCGGGGCGGTGGTCTTGAGGGCGACCGGGTAGCCGAGGATCCGGGCCGCGCGGACGGCGGCGTCGGGGCTCGGGGCGGGCAGGACGGGTCTGACGGGGATCCCGTAGCGGCCGAGCAGGTCGCGGGCGTCGGCCTCGTCCAGGGTCAGGACGGTTCCCTCGGGGACGCCGTCCAGCAGGGTGGCGAGGCGGGCGGCGGCGCCGCTCTCGTCGATGTCCTCGTACTCGGGGACCTGTCCGGCCTCGGCGTTGGCCCGGCGCCACTCGGCGTACCGGACGGCCTCGGCGACGGCCTTCACGGCCCGCTCCGCCGCGGGGTAGGCCGGGATCCGGCGGGGGGCTTCCGCGGGGGCGGCGGAGGGCGCGGGCGCCTGCCCGCGCGCCGGGGCGGGGGCGGCCGGGGCGGGGGCGGTCGTCGGGTCCGGCTCGACGGGGCCCGGCGGCGCGGGCGGGGCGGGGGGCGCGGCCCGGACGGCGGACAGGGCCGCGACCAGCTCGACCAGTTCCACGTGCACCACCGCCACGGGCTTGCCGGGCACCTCGGCCGCGGCCTGCCGCAGCGCCTCCGCGAGATCGTCGGCGAGCTCGCGCTCGCTCACCCACGGGATGGCGTTGACGACGACGCTGTCGCAGTCGTCCGAGGCCAGGGCGGCGGACAGGGCGGCGCGGAAGTCGGCCGGGGAGGCGGCGGTGGTCAGGTCGAGCGGGGGCAGCGGGCGCAGCCCCTCGGTCAGGCAGGCGTCGTAGGTGAGCACGCCGAGGGACTCGGAGTTGCCGAGGATGGCCACGCGGGGGCCCGCCGGAAGGGGCTGTCCGGCCAGCAGCAGGCCGACGTCCACGAGCTCGGTGACGGTGTCGACGCGGATGACACCGGCCTGCCGGAGCAGGTCGGAGACGGTGGTGTCGGGGAGCCGGGTGCCGGGGACGAGGTGTCCGGCGGGGGTGTGCCTGCCGCCGCGGGCGACGACCACAGGCTTGACGGCGGCCGTGCGGCGGGCGAGGCGGGTGAACTTGCGCGGGTTCCCGAGGGTCTCCAGGTACATGAGGGCCACGTCGGTGGCCTCGTCGTCGTACCAGTACTGGAGGATGTCGTTGCCGGAGACGTCCGCCCGGTTCCCGGCGGAGACGAAGGACGAAAGGCCCTCGCCGCGCCGCAGCAGTCCGGACAGCAGGGCGATCCCGATGGCTCCGGACTGGGTGAACAGGCCGATCCGTCCGCGGGCGGTGGCGGGGGCCGGGGCCAGGGAGGCGTTGAGTTCCACGGCGGGGGCGGTGTTGATCACCCCGAAGGCGTTGGGTCCGATCAGGCGCATCCCGTAGGAGCGGACCTGGCGCACGAGTTCCCGCTGGCGGGCCAGTCCGCCCGGGCCGCTCTCGCCGTATCCGGCCGACAGCACCACCAGTCCCTGTACGCCGTGCTCCCCGCAGGCGGCCACCGCGTCCGGGACCCGCTCCGCGGGGACGGCGATCACGGCGAGGTCGACGGGGGCGTTGATGTCGGAGACGGTGCGGTAGGCCCGTACGCCGTCCAGCAGGTCCCCCTCCATGCCGGGGGCGCGGGCCTCGTTGACGGCGTAGAGGTGTCCGTGGAAGCCGCCGTCGCGCAGGTTGCGCAGGACGGCGGAGCCCACGCCGGATCCGGAGCGGCTGACGCCGAGCACCGCGACGGAGCCGGGGGCCAGCAGGCGCTGGACGGACCGGGCCTCGGCGCGCTGCTCGCGGGCCCGCTGGACGGCGAGGGACTCGGCGGTGGGTTCGAGGTCGAGGGTGAGGTGGACGGAGCCGTCCTCGAAGCTGCGCTTCTGCTGGTAGCCGACGTCCGTGAAGACCTTGATCATCTTGGTGTTGGCGGGCAGCACCTCGGCGGCGAACCGGCGGATGCCGCGTTCGCGGGCCACCGCGCCGATGTGCTCCAGCAGGACGGAGGCCACCCCGCGGCCCTGGTGGGCGTCCTGTACGAGGAAGGCCACCTCGGCCTCGTCGGCGGGCGCCGAGGCGGGACGGCCGTCGGGGCCGATGCGGTCGTAGCGGACGGTGCCGATGAACTCCCCGCCGATGGTCGCGGCGAGGCCCACGCGGTCGACGTAGTCGTGGTGCGTGAAGCGGTGCACGTCGCGGTCGGAGAGGCGGGGGTGGGGGGCGAAGAACCGGTAGTACTTCGACTCGTCCGAGATCTGGTCGTAGAAGCTGACCAGCCGGCCCGCGTCCTCGGTGGTGATGGGGCGGATCCGGGCGGTGCCGCCGTCGCGCAGCACGACGTCCGCTTCCCAGTGGGCCGGGTACGAGGGGTCCGACGCGGTGGTCATGGAGCCACCCTAAGGGGCGGTGCGCCCCGGTGGAGGGCGTGCCCGGCAGGTGGGACCGCGTGCGCGCGGCGGATCCGGCACACCGGGGCGAACCAGTGCAAGCTGGGGAGGGTCGAACGGCGGTGGATCCGGGTCGGAAGTCGGTCCGAGCAGTCCGGGTGTCGTGAGAGACTGGTCTAGACAACCGTAAGAACCTGAAGGGCATCACCATGGCAGAGCGCCGCGTCAACGTCGGCTGGGCCGAGGGCCTGCACGCTCGTCCCGCCTCGATCTTCGTCCGCGCGACGACCGCTTCCGGCGTCCCGGTGACCATCGCGAAGGCGGGCGGCGACCCCGTCAACGCCGCTTCCATGCTGGCCGTCCTGGGCCTGGGCGCCCAGGGCGGCGAGGAGATCGTGCTCGCTTCCGAGGCCGACGGCGCGGACGTCGCGCTGGACCGCCTCGCGAAGCTGGTCGCCGAGGGCCTCGAGGAGCTCCCGGAGACCGTCTGACCCTTCGGGTCCGGTGCCGGTGAAGCCGCGGTCCCCCCACCCCGGGGACCGCGGCTTCGCTGTTTTCCCGTCCCGGCCGGCCGCACGCACCCGATCGCCCGCACCCGATCTCCCGAATTCCGGCCGCATGAATTCGGCCGCGGCAATTCGGCAGGGCGCGGCGTCGACAGGGCCCGGCGGAGTAATTTCCGGACAGCTCGACGGCCCGGCAGAATTGCACACGACAGGAAAAGCGGGCACGCCGCATTTCACCGGCGCGGGCTTCCCTTTTGTATACGGGGCGCTTGTTAATGCCGGCCGCTCGCCGTGTGTACGGCAGGTTGCGAAGTCCTCACCCGCGGCCGGTGCGCCCCGGCCGCCCGTTCCGCGTGCAGCGCGGTGAGGGCCGCGGCCCGCTCCGCGTCCCCGCGCGCCACCGCGTCGACGATCGCGCCGTGCTCCGCCCAGGAGTCCACGGGCCGCGCCGGGGGCTCCACCACGTACATCCAGGCGATCTTGCGCCGGGTCTGGGTCAGCAGGGCGATCAGCCCGGGGCTGCCGGAGGCCTGGGCCAGGGTTTCGTGGAACCAGCCCCCCAGGGCCCGCAGGTCCTCCCCCGGCGCCTTGCGGGCCCGCTCCCGGCCCAGCCTGACCAGCCCGCGCAGGACCTTCAGGTGGGCCTCGGTGCGCCGGCGGGCCGCCCGTGAGGCCGCCAGCGGCTCCAGCAGCACCCGCAGCTCCAGGAGGTCGGCGGCCTCCTGGACGGTCGGCTCGGCCACGCAGGCGCCGGCGTGGCGCCGGGTGGTGACGAAGCCCTCGGACTCCAGGGTGCGCAGCGCCTCGCGGACGGGGACCCGGGAGACGCCGTAGCGGCGGGCGAGCACCTCCTCGGTCAGCCGGCCCCCCGGCCCGAAGAAACCGGAGACGATGTCGTCGCGGATCGCTGTGCATACCGCGTGCGCAGGAATACGCAAGGCCGGACCTCCGCTGGATTCACCGCCGGCATCGTCGCCGGAATCTTGACCGTGCTGCGACTCTATTGCAGCACACGATAATTTCCGATGACGGCCCGATATCCGAAACATTTCACTGCGGCGGGGGACGCGAAGAAGGCCCCGGCTCGGAGAGCCGGGGCCTTCTTCGTACTGCGGAGGTGCGCGGTGCGTGCGGGTCAGACGCCGACGCCGTGCTGGCGCAGGTACGCCAGCGGGTTGATGTCCGTGCCGTACGTGGCGCCGGTGCGGGCCTCGAAGTGCAGGTGCGGGCCGCTGGAGTTGCCGGTGGAGCCCGACAGGCCGATCTGCTGGCCGGCGGTGACGCTCTCGCCGACGGAGACGTTCAGCGAGAGCAGGTGCCCGTACTGGGTGTACGTACCGTCGTTGTGCTTGATGACGATGTTGTTGCCGTACGCGCCGCCCCAGCCCGCCTCGACGATGGTGCCCGCGCCGACGGCGTGGACCGAGGTGCCCTCGTCCGCGTGGAAGTCGATGCCGGTGTGGCTGCCGGAGGACCACATGCCGCCACCCGCGCCGTACTGGGTGCTGACGTAGGAGCCGTCGACGGGAGCCACGAAGGTGTTGAGGCGCTTGCGGGCCTCCTCGCGGGCGGCGCGCTCGGCGGCCTCGCGCTCGGACTTCTCCTTGGCCTCGGCGGTCCGCTTGGCCTCGGCGGCGCGCTGCTTGGCGTCGGCCTCGGCCTGCGCCTGGGCCGCGACGGCCTCGGCGGCGACCTGCTGGGACTCGGCCTGGACCTCGATGTCGTCCTGGAGGCCGTCGGCGACGACGACCGCGTTCTGGCCGGTGTCCTCGGCGGAGGGCGCGCTGTTGTCCGCGGCGAAGGCCGGGGCCGCGACGGCGGCGACCACACCCGTGGTGGCGAGGGCGGCTATGCCGGCGTAGCCGGCGGTCTTGCGGCTCAGACGGCTGGAACCACGGTGCTTGCCGGGAGCGGCGGTACGACTGCCAAACGCCATGAAGGGGCTGGTCCTTTCCTTCCCTCTCGCCTACCGGGTTAGCTGACGGGTTCGGAGCAGGAAGGTCTCCTACGGGCCCCTCTTGCGAGGTGGTCCGATTCACCCCAGGGACACATGTGGGTCCCCGGCTCCCCAGGCTCGCGCCTGACGGGGACTCGGCGATCGCTGCCCGGTGCCGCGAGTGCGGCGCGCACAACTGACGGACAGCAAGGGCGACGCTAGGCGGATCATCAGTCGATCGCCAAACAGACGAGCGCTTTTGTTGCGTACGCCACACCGCATAACCGCAACCACGACTGCAAAGCAGACAAAAGGGGTCCCAGCGGTGACACCGCCGGGACCCCTCGTCGTACTCCGGTGCCAGAGGGCCGCCGGCCCCGAACACCGACGCCACGAACGTCAGTTGGTGACGACGGTGACCTCACCGATGCCGAGCGCCCGCACGGGCTCCTCGATCTGCGCGGCGTCACCCACCAGGACCGTGACGAGCCGGTCCACCGGGAACGCGCTCACGACCGCCGAAGTGGCCTCCGCCGTACCGGTTTCGGCCAGCCGGGCGTACAGCCGCGCCTGGTAGTCGTCCGGCAGCTCCTGCTCCACCTGGTCGGCGAGGGTGCCCGCGACCGACGCCGCCGTCTCGAACTTCAGCGGGGCCACGCCCACCAGGTTCTGCACGGCCACGTCGCGTTCGGCGTCGGTCAGGCCCTCGGCGGCGAGCGTGCGCAGCACCTTCCAGAGGTCCTCCAGCGCCGGACCGGTGTTGGGGGTGTCCACCGACCCGCTGATGGCGAGCATCGAGGCGCCCTTGCCGTCCGCGGTGGAGCGCAGCACCTGCCCGAAGGCCCGCACCCCGTAGGTGTAGCCCTTCTCCTCGCGCAGCACCTTGTCCAGGCGGGAGGTGAGGGTGCCGCCGAGGCAGTACGTGCCGAGCACCTGGGGCGCCCAGACGATGTCGTGCCGGTCGGGACCGGTCCGGCCGATCAGCAGCTGCGTCTGGACCGCTCCGGGCCGGTCCACGATGACCACGCGGCCGGTGTCGTCGGCCGTCACGGGCGGAACCGGCAGCGGCTCGGCGGAGTTCCCCGTCCAGGTGCCCAGGGTGTCGGCGAGCACGGCGTCCAGGTCGATGCCGGTCAGGTCGCCGACGACCACCGCGGTGGCGGTGGCGGGGCGCACGTGGGCCTCGTAGAAGGCGCGTACGGCCGCGGAGTCGATCCGCGCGACGGTCTCCTCGGTGCCCTGGCGGGGGCGGGACATGCGCAGGGTGGCCGGAAAGAGCTCCTTGGAGAGCTGCTTGGCGGCACGGCGCTGCGGGTTGGCCAGCTCGTGCGGGATCTCGTCGAGCCGGTTGCGCACCAGGCGGTCGACCTCGCTGTCGGCGAAGGCCGGGGCGCGCAGCGCCTCGGCGAGCAGGCCGAGGGCCTTGTGCAGGCGGGAGGCGGGCACCTCCAGCGAGACCCGCAGGCCGGGGTGGTCGGCGTGCGCGTCGAGCGTGGCGCCGCAGCGCTCCAGCTCGGCGGCGAACTCCTCCGCGGAGTGCTTGTCGGTGCCCTCCGACAGGGCGCGGGCCATGATGGTGGCCACCCCGTCGAGGCCCTCGGGCTCGGCGTCCAGCGGGGCGGCGAGGTTGACCTCGACCGCGACGACCTGCTGGCCCGGGCGGTGGCAGCGCAGCAGGGTCAGGCCGTTGCCGAGGGTGCCGCGCACGGGGGCCGGGAAGGCCCAGGGCTTGGCCTCGCCGGCCTGCGGGCGCGGGTGGAAGGTCATCGTGACGGCTGCGGTGTCGCTCACTGCTCCGCCCCCTCGTTCTCGTTCTCGTCGGACTCGTCGGAACCGGGCAGCGGCTCGTAGACCAGCACCGCGCGGTTGTCGGGGCGCAGCCGGGCGGCGGCCACGGCCTGCACCTCCTCGGCGGTGATGTCCAGGACCCGCTGGACGGCGGTCAGCGCCAGCTGGGGGTCGCCGAACAGCACCGCGAAGCGGCACAGTTCGTCGGCCCGGCCGGCCACCGTGCTCAGCCGGTCCAGCCACTCCCGCTCCAGCTGCGCCTGGGCGCGCTCCATCTCCTCGGCCGTGGGGCCCTCCTCGGCGAACCGGGCGAGCTCCTCGTCGACGGCCGCCTCGATGGCGGGCACCTCGACGCCGCTGGAGGTCTTGACGTCCAGCCAGCCCAGCGAGGGCGCGCCGGCCAGGCGCAGCAGGCCGAAACCGGCCGCGACGGCGCTCTGGTCGCGGCGGACCAGGCGGTTGTGCAGGCGGGAGGACTCGCCGCCGCCCAGTACGGTCAGCGCCACGTCGGCGGCGTCGCACTCGCGGGTGCCGTCGTGCGGCAGCCGGTAGGCGGCCATCAGCGCGCGGGCCGGGACCTCCTCGACGATCTCCTCACGGAGCTGCGCGCCCATGACCTCGGGGAGCGATCCGTCGCGCGGCGGCTGCTTGCCGTCGTGCGCCGGGATGGTGCCGAAGTACTTCTCGACCCACGCGAGCGTGGTCTCGGGGTCGATGTCGCCCACGACCGACAGGACGGCGTTGTTGGGCGCGTAGTACGTACGGAAGAAGTTGCGCGCGTCCTCCAGGGACGCGGCGTCCAGGTCGGCCATCGAGCCGATCGGGGTGTGGTGGTACGGGTGGCCCTCGGGGTAGGCGAGGGCGGTCAGCTTCTCGAAGGCGGTGCCGTACGGCACGTTGTCGTAGCGCTGGCGGCGTTCGTTCTTGACGACGTCGCGCTGGTTCTCCATGGACTCCTCGTCCAGGGCGGCCAGCAGCGAACCCATGCGGTCCGCCTCCAGCCACAGGGCGAGCTCCAGCTGGTGGGCCGGCATCGTCTCGAAGTAGTTGGTGCGCTCGAAGCTGGTGGTGCCGTTCAGGGAGCCGCCGGCGCCCTGGACCAGCTCGAAGTGCCCGTTGCCCGGCACGCTCGCCGAGCCCTGGAACATCAGGTGCTCGAAGAGGTGAGCCAGACCGGTCCGGCCCTTGACTTCGTGGCGCGAGCCGACGTCGTACCAGAGGCAGACGGCGGCGACCGGGGTGAGGTGGTCCTCGGACAGCACCACGCGCAGGCCGTTGGCCAGCCGGTGCTCGGTCGCTGTCAGGCCGCCGGAGCCGGCCTGAGCTGTGGCCGTGTGACCCATGGGCATGTGGTCCCTTCGATCGCGATGCAGAGATTTCTGTCAGACCTGCCACTGTATGCAAGCGCGTCGGCCACCGGAGAAGTTCCCGGGTCCCGCCCCCGGACTCCGTCCGGGGTGTCCCCGGGGTCGGAGTCGGCGTTGTCGGTGCCTCGGGCCACAATGGTCCGCGTCGACACCCGCCCGGACGGACCCGTCCGGGCACCCGTACACCCCGAACCATGGTTAAGGAGCCGCGCAGCGATGGCCCGCCGCAGCACGAAGACCCCGCCGCCGGAGGACTTCGAGGAGAAGATCCTCGACATCGACGTCGTCGATGAGATGCAGGGCTCCTTCCTTGAGTACGCGTACTCCGTGATCTACTCCCGGGCCCTGCCCGACGCCCGGGACGGCATGAAGCCGGTGCACCGGCGCATCGTCTACCAGATGAACGAGATGGGCCTGCGCCCCGACCGCGGGTACGTCAAGTGCGCCCGTGTCGTCGGCGAGGTCATGGGCAAGCTGCACCCGCACGGTGACGCCTCGATCTACGACGCCCTCGTGCGCATGGCCCAGCCCTTCTCGATGCGGCTGCCGCTGGTCGACGGCCACGGCAACTTCGGCTCGCTCGGCAACGACGACCCGCCGGCCGCGATGCGTTACACCGAGTGCAAGATGGCCGACGCAACGTCGCTGATGACGGAGTCGATCGACGAGGACACCGTCGACTTCACCGCCAACTACGACGGCCAGGAGCGCGAGCCCGTCGCCCTCCCCGCCGCCTACCCGAACCTGCTGGTCAACGGCGCCTCCGGGATCGCCGTCGGCATGGCCACGAACATGGCCCCGCACAACCTGGGCGAGGTCATCGCGGCCGCCCGCCACCTGATCCGCTACCCGGAGGCCGACCTGGAGGCGCTGATGCGCTTCGTTCCGGGTCCCGACCTGCCCACGGGCGGACGGATCGTGGGCCTCTCGGGCATCAAGGACGCCTACGAGAACGGTCGCGGCACGTTCAAGATCCGCGCCACCGTCGCCGTGGAGGACGTGACCCCGCGCCGCAAGGGCCTGGTCGTCACCGAACTGCCCTTTACGGTCGGCCCCGAGAAGGTCATCGCGAAGATCAAGGACCTGGTCGGCTCGAAGAAGCTCCAGGGCATCGCCGACGTCAAGGACCTCACCGACCGCTCGCACGGCCTGCGCCTGGTCATCGAGATCAAGAACGGCTTCCACCCGGAGGCCGTGCTGGAGCAGCTGTACAAGCTGACGCCGATGGAGGAGTCCTTCGGCATCAACAACGTCGCGCTGGTCGACGGCCAGCCGCTGACGCTGGGCCTCAAGGAACTGCTGGAGGTCTACCTCGACCACCGCTTCGAGGTCGTGCGGCGCCGCAGCGAGTTCCGCCGCGGCAAGCGGCGCGACCGCCTGCACCTGGTCGAGGGCCTGCTGGTGGCCCTGGTCGACATCGACGAGGTCATCCGGATCATCCGGGACAGCGACAACTCCGCGCAGGCCAAGGAGCGCCTGATGGAGCGCTTCTCCCTGAGCGAGATCCAGACCCAGTACATCCTCGACACCCCGCTGCGCCGCCTCACCCGCTTCGACCGGATCGAGCTGGAGTCCGAGCGCGACCGGCTGACGGGCGAGATCGACGAGCTGACCGGGATCCTCGACTCGGACAGCGAGCTGCGCAAGCTGGTCTCCGGCGAACTCGCCGCCGTCGCGAAGAAGTTCGGCACCGAGCGCCGCACCGTGCTGCTGGAGTCGGCGGGCACGGCGGTCGCCGCGGTCCCGCTGGAGGTCGCCGACGACCCCTGCCGGGTGCTGCTGTCGTCCACCGGTCTGCTGGCCCGTACGGCCAACGCCGACCCGCTGCCCGAGGAGGAGGGCGGCTCCCGCGCCAAGCACGACCTGATCGTCTCGCAGGTGGCCGCCACCGCGCGGGCCGACGTGGGCGTGGTGACCTCCTACGGGCGCCTGCTGCGGCTGTCGGTGATCGACCTGCCGCAGCTCCCGGACACCCACGCCGCGCCGAACCTGGCGGGCGGCGCCCCGGTCGCGGAGTTCGTCTCCGGGCTGGAGGCCGACGAGACGGTGATCTGCCTGACCTCGCTGGACGAGTCCTCGCAGGGTCTGGCCCTGGGCACCGAGCAGGGCGTGGTCAAGCGGGTCGTGCCGGACTACCCGGCCAACAAGGACGAGCTGGAGGTCATCACCCTCAAGGACGGCGACCGGATCGTCGGCGCGGTCGAACTGCGCACCGGCGAGGAGGACCTGGTCTTCATCACCGACGACGCCCAGCTGCTGCGCTACCCGGCGGGCCAGGTGCGCCCGCAGGGCCGCCCGGCGGGCGGTATGGCGGGCATCAAGCTCTCCGAGAACGCCAAGGTGATCCACTTCTCGGCGGTGGACCCGGCGCGGGACGCCGTGGTGTTCAGCGTGGCGGGCTCGCACGGCACCCTGGACGACTCGGTGCGCTCCGGCAAGCTCACCCCGTTCGACCAGTACCCGCGCAAGGGGCGCGCCACCGGTGGTGTGCGCTGCCAGCGGTTCCTGAAGGGCGAGGACCTGCTGGTGCTGGCCTGGGCGGGCAACGCCCCGGTCCGCGCCGCCTCGGCGAACGGCACTCCGGCCGCGCTGCCGACGGTCGACCCGCGCCGCGACGGCTCGGGCGCCCCGCTGCCGGCCGACGTCCAGGCACTGGCGGGCGCGGCGCTGTAGCGGCAGGTGCGGGGCGGGCGGTCCGTGCGGATACCGGACCGCCCGCCCCGCGACCCGACTACTGTTTTCCCCGTACACGCGGGTGGGGGGAGATCAGAGCTGATGAGTCGTCGGTCGAGCGGGTTGATCGGGGTCTGGGCGGAGGCCCAGCGGCAGCAGCAGCGGACGCAGTTGATCCAGCAGCGCGAGGCCGAGCGCCGGCAGCGGGCCTACGAGCGGGACGTCGCCCGGGACCGGCGGGAGCAGCAGGCCGCCTACAAACAGCACCGCGAGGCCGAGGCCCGGCGGCGCACCGAGCAGCTCGAAGCCGAGGTCGCCGCCCTGCAGGGGCTGCTGGCCACCGGCTGCCGGGCACCGGCGTTCCGGATGACCTCCCTGGTCCGCGACGAGCGGCTCGAAGCCTTCAACCCCGGCACCCTCGCCCACCCGGTGCCGATGCCCCAGCTGCACCAGTTCCAGCAGCAGAGCAGCGGCTGGACGCTCGGCTCGGGGCGTCGCGCCCAGGCCGAGCGGGAGGCCCACGACCGGTACACGCAGGCGTGGCAGGCCGCGCACGCCGCGGAGCAGGAGCGGCTGCGGCAGCTGGCCGCGTACCGGCAGCAGTACGACCGGTGGGCGGCGGAGCAGCTCGCCGGGATCCGCCGCCACAACGGCGGTCTCACCGAACTGGCCGACGCGCTGCGCGCGGGAGATCCCGAGGCGGCGGTGGAGTACTTCTCGGCGGCGCTGTACGCCTCCACGGCCTGGCCCGAGGAGCTGCCCCGCCAGGTCTCGGCGGCGTACGACCCGGCGGCGCGGCAGCTCGTGCTGGACTGGGAGCTGCCCCGGTACGAGGCCGTGCCGGAGACGAAGTCCGTGCGGTACGTGGCGGGCACGGACCAGGACAAGGAGACCGCCCGGCCGGCGACCCAGCGCCGGGCGCTCTACCGGGACCTGCTGGCCCAGTGCGTGCTGCTGGTGCTGCGCGAGGTGTACGCGGCGGACGAGTTCGGTGCCCTGGAGTCGGTGGTCGTCAACGGGTTCGTGGACGACCACGATCCCGTGACCGGCCGGGAGGCACAGCTCGTCCTGACGACCGTGCAGGCCCAGCACGCCGCCTTCTCCGGGTTGCGGCTGGAGCAGGTGAGCGCCGTGGACTGTCTGACGGACGGCCTGCGCGGGCAGTTGTCGGCGCGGCCGGACCAGCTGACGGCCGTTCGGGCGGGCCGCAGGCCGGGCGAGGTCGGCGGCGCCGGCGGGGTCGTCAGCCACGGTGGGCACGCGGACGGCGGGGAGGAGCCCGACCTCTTCGTGATGGACCCGATCGCCTTCGAGGACCTGGTGGCGGAGCTGTTCCGGGCGATGGGCATGGAGGCGGTCACCACGCAGCGGTCCGGCGACGGGGGTGTGGACGTCGAGGCGCTGGACCCGGCCCCGATCCGGGGCGGGCGGATCGTGGTGCAGGTCAAGCGCTACCGGAACACGGTGCCGCCGACGGCCGTGCGTGATCTGTACGGCACGGTCCAGGACAAGGGGGCGAACAAGGGGGTGCTGGTCACCACCGCGTCCTTCGGGCCCGGGTCGTACACCTTTGCCAACGACAAGCCGCTGGAGTTGGTTCCCGGGGCCGAACTGGTCGAGCTGCTGCACCGGTACGGGCTGCGGGGGCGGCTGGGCGGGAGCACCCGGGAGGCCTCCGTACCGGCCCCGCGGGGGAACCGACGGGAGGCGGGGGCTGCTGCGCGGAGCTCGGATCCGTCCGCCGACACCGTCCCGGCCCTGCCCCTGGAACCGCCACCCGTGGCGGCCGACCGCAACGTACTGGGGATGTACTGGTCGGGCCGGGTCGCGCTCGACGTGTGCGCGCTGGTCTGCGAGGGCGACCGGGTGCTGAGCGAGGACCACTTCGTGTTCTTCAACAACCCGCGGACCCCGGACGGTTCGGTGCGGTCCCGGCCGCACACGGCGCCCGACAAGGCCGCCGTCGAGGTCGGCTTCGACGCCCTGCCCCAGCGTGCCGACCGCCTGGTCCTGGTCGCCGCGATCGACCCGGAGGCCGATCCCGACGCGGACCTGGCGGGCTTCACCGACGCCCGGATCCGGCTGCTGGACGCGGCCGGAGGGGAGATCGACCAGCTGGAGGTCTCGGACGGCAGGGCGGGCGAGACGGCCCTGGTCCTCGGCTCCTTCCGGCGCCGCCCGAACGGCGACTGGAAGTTCGTGATCGGCGGCAAGGGCTACCGCGGCGGTCTGGAGGACCTGCTGCGCGACTACGGGGTCGAAGTGGCGTGACGCGGGCCTGGGGCCGGGGTCAGGCTCCGGGTCGACCGCCCCGGTACGCGTGGTCCTCGGGAACCGCGTCCCGGGGCTCCGGTCCCCCGGCCCGCCGGGCGTGGCGGGCCGCGGTACGGGCGCCCAGGGGGAGGGCCGCCGCCAGGGAGGCCGCGGCCACGGTGCCGGCCCCGGCGGCCGGCCAGCCCACGGCGGCGCCCGTCGGCGGCGGCCCGAACCGCGGCTGGGCCACGCCCTCCGGGTCCAGGGTCACCTCGGACGCGGCGCCCACCGGGTGTTCCCGGGCCCACTCGGCCCCGCGGAAGAAGCTCGGCGACGCGGCGAGGGTGAGGGTCCGGCCGTCCTCCAGCCGGACGTCCGCCAGGTAGACCTCCCCCGTGTCGGGGTTCCCGCGGGTCCAGGCGGCGGTGACCACGGCCGGGTACGCCACCCCCCGGTCGCGCAGGATCTCGTCGGCGGCCCGCGCCGACCAGCCGTACGCCAGCGTGACCGTCCCGACGTAGAGCACCCCGGCGGCGACCCCGGCCGTCCGGACCCCCCGTGGGCTCAGCCCCGGGGAGGCCGCAAGGAGGCCGAAGCCGACGATCACGGCCAGCGCGAGGTACATCCAGGCCAGTCCCTGGACGCGCGACAGGCCGGAGTCGGCCCTGGTGTGCAGGTCCCACAGCATGAACAGCCGTGCCAGCCCGGTGAAGACGCCGGTGAGGGCCACCGCCCACACGGCCGTCCAGATCCCGGTCCATGTCCCCGCCCGGCCCGCGAGCCGCCGGTGTTCCCCGTCCGCGCCCATCCGCCCAGCGTCCCAGCAACATCCGGCGGGCGTAAGGGCGCGGACCGGACCGGACCGGCCGTCGGGTCGGGCTCACTCGCCGGGTCCGGAGTTCCCTTCCGTTCCGGCGTCCGTGTCTGCCGCGTCCGCGTACGCCGCGTCCGCGTACGCCGCGTCCCCGGCCCGGTCCACGTAGCGCAGCACGCCCCACATGCTCTCCGGCGGCGTGTTCCGCGGGTCCGCCTCCTCGCAGTCGGCCAGCTCGCGCAGCAGCCCGGGGCCGTCGAGGGCGGAGCCGATCAGGACCAGCTGCGTCCGGCGCGGCTCCCCCCGCCCCCAGGGGCCGGGGGCGAAGCACAGGAAGCGGCCGACCGAGTGGACCTCGTAGCGCTCCTGGTGGCCGGGGACGCCGAACCAGACGAAGCCCTTGATCCGGTAGAGGCCGGCCGGGCGGCGGTCGAGGAAGTCGATGAGCCGGCGCGGGGAGAGCGCCCCGTGCGAGGTGAACTCGACCGCCTCGTAGGCCGCGTGCAGGTGCCCGTGGTGGTCCTGCCCGTCGGTGTGCTCGTGTTCCGCGGCCTCCGCGAGCAGGTCCTCGAAGGAGAGCTGCCCCCGGGTCCGCGACCAGGGCCGGCGGTCGAAGAGCAGCTCCGGGTCGATCCGCCCGTGCTCGGCACCGACCACGGGGATGCCCGGGGCGCAGAGCGCGGCGAGTTCCCCCTCGACGCGGGCCCGTTCGGCTGCGTCCACGCGGTCGGTCTTGTTCAGCACGACGAGGTCGGCGACGGCCAGGTGGCGGTCGGTCTCGGGGTGCGCGGCCCGGGTCGCGTCGAACTCGGCCGCGTCGACGACCTGCACCAGGCCGCCGTAGCGGACGGCCGGATTCTCGTTGGCCACGAGCATCCGGACCATCTCCTGAGGCTCGGCGAGCCCACTGGCCTCGATGACGATCACGTCGATCCGGTGGACGGGTGCGGCGAGCTTCTCCAGGTACGCGTCCAGTTCGCTGCCGTCGACCGCGCAGCACAGGCAGCCGCCGCCGAGCGAGACCATCGAGTCGCCGACCTGTCCGGCCACGGACATCGCGTCGATCTCGATCGACCCGAAGTCGTTGACGACGACCCCGATCCGGGTCCCCGCGCGGTGGGCGAGCAGATGGTTGAGCACGGTGGTCTTGCCGGAACCGAGGAATCCGGAGAGGACGACGACCGGAACGGTCCGGGCGGGGGGAGCGGGCTGCCTGCTGTTCACCCGGACGATCGTAGTCAGCCCAGCGGGGGGACCGGCCGGGGCGGGGTCGGGCCGGCGTAGCGCGCGGCCGGCCGGATGATCTTCGGGTCGGCGGCCTGTTCGAGGATGTTCGCGCTCCAGCCGACCACCCGGGCCGCGCAGAAGGTGGGGGTGAACATCTCGCGCGGCAGCCCGCACAGCTCCATGACCACGCCCGCGTAGAACTCCACGTTGGTGTGCAGCTCGCGGCCCGGCTTGAGTTCGGCGAGGATCTCCTCCACCTGCCGCTCGACCTCCACGGCGAAGTCCACGAGCGGCCCGCCGAAGTCCCGGGCGATCCCCCGAAGCATCCGGGAGCGCGGGTCCTCGGTGCGGTAGACGGGGTGCCCGAAGCCCATGATCCGGTCCCCGGCGAGCACCCGTTCCCGGATCCACGGCCCGATCCGCTCCACCGTGCCGATGGCGTCGAGGGTGTCCAGGGCCCGGCTGGGCGCGCCCCCGTGCAGCGGTCCGGAGAGCGCGCCGATCGCACCGGTCAGGCAGGCCGCGACGTCCGCGCCGGTGGAGGCGATCACGCGGGCGGTGAAGGTGGAGGCGTTGAAGCCGTGGTCGACCGTGGAGACGAGGTACCGCTCGACGGCGCGGGCCCGGACCGGGTCGGGCTCCTCGCCGGTGAGCATCCAGAGGTGGTTGGCGGCGTACGGGAGGTCGTCGCGCGGCTCCACCGGCTCCAGGCCGCGGCCCAGCCGGTACAGGGCGGTGAGCAGCGTCGGCACGGCGGCGCAGGCGGCGAGCGCGTCGGCGGCGCGGGCCTCGGGGGTGAGGTCGTAGACCGGGCGGAAGCCGGCGGTGGCGCCGAGCAGTGAGAGGGCGGTGCGCAGCCCGGCGAGCGGCCCGGAGGCGGCGGTGGCGCGGGCGAGGGCCGGCAGGGCGTCCCGGACGTCGGCGGGCAGGTGGCGCAGCGGCGCGATCTCGGCGGCGAAGGCGTCCCGCGCGGCACGGTCGGCGGGCAGCGCGCCGCGGAACATCAGGTGCCAGACGTCCTCGAAGGTGCGGTTCTCGGCGAGCTCGACGGCCGAGTACTGGCGGTAGTGGTAGAAGCCTTCCAGGCCCCGGACGTCACCGAGCTGCGTCTCGGTGACCACGACTCCCGCGAGACCGCGGGGTACTTCGACGGTGGTGTTCATGAATCGACCATCCATCCTTGACTCGATCCTTGTCAATGTTGATTAAATCAATGTATGTAGGCTGTGTGTCATGTCTGATCGCGCAGCCGACGACCTTCCCGCCGCCGAGGGGACGCGGCGGCTCACGACCCAGGAGGCCGCCCGCCTCCTGGGGGTGAAGCCGGCCACCGTGTACGCCTACGTCAGCCGCGGCCAGCTCAGCAGCCGCCGCGATCCGGTCGGCCGGGGCAGCAGCTTCGACGCGCGCGAGGTGGAGGCGCTGGCCCGGCGGAGCCGCCGTGAGGCGGCGGGCCCGCCCGGGGAGCTCTCCGTCCGCACCTCGCTCACCCTCATCGAGGCCGACCGGTACTTCTTCCGGGGCGTGGACGCCGTCGAGCTGGCCTCGCGGTACGCCTACGAGGAGGTCGCCGAGTGGCTGTGGACGGGGAGCCTGCCGCACGGGGCCCGGTTCGCCGCTCCCCCGGAGGCGCTCGCCGCGGCCCGGCGTGCGGTGGCCGCCCTCCCGGTGCACAGCGGCCCCCTGGACCGGCTCCGGGTCGCCGTCACGGCGGCGGCGGTGGCGGACCCGCTGCGCTTCGACCTGTCCGGGGAGGCCGTGCTCGGTTCGGCGCGCAGCCTGGTGCCGACGCTGGTCGGCGCCCTGCCGGAGGCCGCCCCGGCCCGCGTCGGGGACGGGCGGCTCGCCTGGGAGCTGTGGTCCCGGCTGACGGCCGTGGACCCCGACCCGGCGGCCCTGGACGTGCTGGACCTGGCGCTGGCGCTGCTGGTCGACCACGACCTGGCCGCCTCCACCCTCGCGGTGCGGGTGGCCGCCTCGGCGCGGGCCCATCCGTACGCGGTGGTCTCGGCCGGGCTGGGCGCGCTGGAGGGCCCCCTGCACGGGGCGGCCGGTCGGCTCGCGCACCGGATGCTGACGGAGGTCCTGGAACGGGGCGGCGCCGCGCCGGTGGTGGCGGACCACCTGCGCGCCGGGCGGCGGGTACCCGGCCTCGGCCACCGCCTGTACCGGGGGGAGGATCCACGGGCGCGGGCCCTGTTCGACCGGCTGGAGGGGCTCCCCCAGGCCGGTCCGGCGCTGGGCGCGGCCCGGGACGTGGCCACCGTGATGGCCCGGCACGGACTGCACCCGAACGTGGACCTGGCCCTCGCGGTGCTGACGGTGTCCTGCGCCATGCCCGCCGAGGCGGGGGAAACGGTGTTCGCGGTGGCCCGGACGGCGGGCTGGATCGCACACGCGCTGGAGGAGTACCAGGAGCGGCCCCTGCGCATGCGGCCGAGCGGCCACTACGACGGCCCCCGGCCGCCCAGGCCACTGCCGTGACGGTTCCTCCCACTCCCGGTCGGCGTCCGGCTGCTTGACCAGCGTGGCGAGCGCACCGGCCCGCAACACCGGATCACCCGGTCCCCCGGCAAGGGCGAGCGCCGACAACACCCGCTTCGGCCGCAGCGCACCGTGGGAGCGGGCCCGCGCCCGACGGCCCCCGCACCCGCCGCCACCCACACAGGGAGAACCCAGGCATTCCGCTTACGCCGTCGCCGACCTACGGTTACTGGTCATGCGGTTCCTCCCCGCGAGTGCCCGACGCCTCGGGCTGCCCCGACGGGCCGTCTCGCAGATCCTGCTCACCCAGCTGGCCATCGCCGCCGGGGTCCTCGTGCTGGCCACCGGGCTCTTCCTGGCCCCGCTCAGCGCCCAGCTGGACGACCAGGCCATGCGCCGCGCGCTGGCCATCGCCCAGAGCGCGGCGGCGGACCCGTCCCTGGCCTCCGACCTCCTGAGGTCGGGGCCGTCCCCGGACACCCCCGTACAGGCGGCGGCGGAGCGGATCCGCAGCGCCACCGGAGCCGAGTACGTGGTCGTCATGGACCTGAAGGGCATCCGCCGCTCCCACCCCAGCCCCGACCGCATCGGGCTGCCCGTCTCCACCGACCCCGGCGACGCCCTGGCGGGACACGACGTCATGGAGATCGACGAGGGCACCCTCGGCCGCTCGGCCCGCGGCAAGGTCCCCCTGGTCGCCGCCGACGGCGAGATCGTCGGCGCCGTCTCCGTCGGCATCCCCTACGACAGCGTGCGCGACCGGCTCCTCGGCGCCATCCCCGGACTGCTCGCCTACGCCGGCGGAGCGCTGGCCGCCGGTGCGCTCGCCGCCTACCTGCTGTCCCGCCGGATCCAGCGGCAGACCCGCGACCTCGCGTTCTCCGACATCGCCGGTCTCCTCGCGGAACGCGAGGCCATGCTGCACTCCATCCGCGAGGGCGTGATCGCCCTCGACGGCGACGACCGCGTACGGCTCGTCAACGACGAGGCCGCCCGGCTGCTGGGGCTCTCCCCGGACACCGCCCGCACCCTCGCCGGGCGCCCGCTCGACGAGCTCCTCGGCCCGGGCCGCACCAGCGACGTCCTCGCCGGCCGCGTCACCGGACGCGACCTGCTCACCGTCCAGGGCCCGCGGGTCCTGGTCGCCAACCGGATGCCGACCGCCGACGGCGGCGCGGTCGCCACCCTGCGCGACCGTACCGAGGTGGAGCACCTGAGCCGCGAGCTGGACTCCACGAAGGGCCTGATCGATGCCCTGCGCGCCCAGGACCACGAGCACGCCAACCGCCTCCACACCCTCCTCGGCCTGCTCGAACTGGAACTGCACGAGGAAGCCGTCGCCTTCGTGAACGAGGTCGCGGGAGTGCACCGCAGCACCGCCGAACAGGTCACCGAGAAGGTCCACGACCCCCTGCTGGCCGCACTGCTGGTCGGCAAGGCCACCGTCGCCGCGGAACGGGGCGTCCCGCTGCGGCTGGCTCCGACCGCTTTCCTCCCCGACCGCCTGGTGGACCCGGGAGGCCTCGTCACGATCCTCGGCAATCTGGTGGACAACGCCCTGGACGCGACGGCGGGCTCCGCCGCGCCCATGGTGGAGGTCGACCTCCGCGCCGAGGGCCGCACCGCCGTGCTGCGGGTGCGCGACAGCGGCCCGGGCGTCCCTGCCGGGCGCCACGAGGAGATCTTCACCGAGGGCTGGTCGACCAAGCAGCCCGAGGCCCACCGCGAACGCGGCCTCGGACTCGCCCTCGTACGCCGCCTGGCGGAGCGGCAGGGCGGCAGCGCGCGGGCCGGGGAAGCCTCGGACGGAGGGGCGGAGTTCTCCGTCGTGCTCCCGGAGGCCCTGCGGTGAACGGGACCCCGAGCGGTGAGCTGGCCGTACTGGTCGTCGACGACGACGTGCGCGTCGCCCGGATCAACGAGGCGTACGTGGACAGGGTTCCCGGGTTCCGCGTGGCCGGCCGGGCCCACTCGGCGGCCGAGGCCCTGGAGTTCCTCACCACCCGGCCCGTGGACCTGGTCCTCCTGGACCACTACCTGCCGGACGAGAACGGCCTCGACCTGGTGCGCCGCATGCGCCAGCTGGGCCACCACACCGACGTGATCATGGTCACGGCCGCCCGGGACCTGGCCACCGTCCAGGCGGCCATGCGGCTCGGCGCCCTCCAGTACCTGGTCAAACCGTTCGCCTTCACCGGACTGCGCGCCAGGCTGGAGGCCTACGCCGCCCTGCGCCGCTCCCTCTCCGGCGGCGGCGAGGCCGAGCAGGCCGAGGTGGACCGGATCTTCGGCGCCCTGGCCGCGGCGGGCACTCCGAACGAGCTCCCCAAGGGCCACTCCCCCACCACCGCCGAGCTGGTGCGCCAGGTCCTGCGCACCGCCGAAGGCCCCCTGTCCACCCAGCAGGTCGCCGACCGCGCCGGCATCAGCCGCCAGACCGCCCAGCGCTACCTGAAGCTCCTGGACCGCGCCGGCCGCGTCTCCCTGGCCCTGCGCTACGGCGAGACCGGCCGCCCGGAGCACCGCTACGCGTGGCTCCCCACGGCGGACCCCTCGGCGGGCCCCTGAGGACTCACACGGCGCCGGCCCCGGTCAGGGAGCGCACCTCCGTCTCCGCGT
Organism: Streptomyces sp. NPDC004667; assembly: GCF_040609475.1. Lineage (NCBI taxonomy): Bacteria > Bacillati > Actinomycetota > Actinomycetes > Kitasatosporales > Streptomycetaceae > Streptomyces > Streptomyces sp. NPDC004667. The sequence continues at coordinate 260,151 of NZ_JBEXKC010000001.1, forward strand.
GCCTGCGCTCGTCCGGCTCCTCACCCGAGGTGACCGTCCCCAGCCAGCCCGCGAGGAAGCCGAGCGGGATGGAGACGATCCCCGGGTTCTGCAGCGGGAAGTACTGGAAGTCCACACCGGGGAACAGCGATTCGGGACTCCCCGAGACCACCGGCGACAGGACGACCAGCAGCACCGCCGGGACCAGCCCCCCGTACACCGACCAGACCGCCCCCCGCGTCGTGAACCCCCGCCAGAACAGCGAGTACAGCAGCACCGGCAGGTTCGCCGAGGCCGCCACCGCGAAGGCCAGCCCCACCAGGAAGGCGACGTTCAGGTCCTGGGCGACCAGCCCCAGGCCGATCGCCACCGCCCCGATCCCCACGGCCGCGGCGCGCGCCACGGCGACCTCGCTGCGCTGCCGGGCGTGCCGCCGCTTGAGGGAGGCGTAGAGGTCGTGCGCGACGGAGGCGGACGAGGCGAGGGTGATCCCGGCGACCACGGCGAGGATGGTCGCGAAGGCGATGGCGGCCACGAACGCGAAGAGCACCGCGCCCCCGGTGGACTCCGCGCCCCCGCCGAGGAAGGCCGCGAGCAGCGGTACGGCGGTGTTCCCGGAGGCGTTGGAGGCCCGCACCCGGTCCGGGCCGAGCAGGGCCGCGGCCCCGAAGCCCAGCACGATGGTCATCAGGTAGAAGCCGCCGATCAGCCCGATCGCCCAGACCACCGACCGGCGGGCCGCCCGCGCCGTCGGCACGGTGTAGAAGCGGGACAGGATGTGCGGCAGCCCCGCCGTGCCCAGGACCAGGGCGAGCCCGAGGCTCATGAAGTCGACGCGGGCGGTCCAGTCGCCCCCGTACCGGAGGCCGGGGCCCAGGAAGCGCGCGCCGTACCCGCTGCGATCGGCGGCGCTGGTGAGCAGCTGGCCGAAGTTCCCGTGGAAGCGCAGCAGGACCAGCACGGTCAGGGTGATCGCCCCGCCCATCAGGAGTACGGCCTTCACGATCTGGATCCAGGTGGTGGCCCTCATCCCGCCGAAGGACACGTAGACCACCATCAGGGCGCCCACGCCGATCACGGTGAGCGTCCTCGCCGCGGCGCCCGAGCCGCCGAGCAGCAGCCCCACCAGGCTGCCCGCCCCGACCATCTGCGCGACCAGGTAGAGCACCGAGACCACGACGGAGGAGATCCCCGCGGCGATCCGTACGGGCCGCCGGCTCATCCGGGCGGCGACCACGTCGGCGAGGGTGAAGCGGCCGCAGTTGCGCACCAGCTCGGCGACCAGGAAGAGGACCAGCAGCCAGGCCACGAGGAAGCCGACGGAGTACAGCAGGCCGTCGTACCCGAACAGGGCGATCAGGCCGGAGATCCCCAGGAAGGAGGCGGCGGACATGTAGTCGCCGGCGATGGCGAAACCGTTCTCCATGGGAGAGAAGAGTCGCCCGCCCGCGTAGAACTCCTCGGCCGAGCCGTGCCGGTTGCGGCTGACCCAGGTGGTGATGCCGAGCGTGACGGCGATGAAGACGCTGAACAGGATCAGCGCGAGGGTCTGGTGCTCGCTGTTCACCGGCCCTCCCCCCGGGCGCCGGTCCGCTCCTGGTCGCGTTCCTGCTCGAAGACCGTCCAGCGCAGGTCGAGTGCGGCCCGGTCCCGCCTGAGGCGGGCGTGGCGGGCGTAGGCCCAGGTCAGCAGGAAGGTGCTCAGGAACTGCCCGAGCCCCGCGAGCAGGGCCACGTTCACCGGGCCGAAGACGGGCCGGGCCATCAGCCCGGGCGCCGTGGTGGCGGCGACCACGTAGGCGACGTACCAGAGGAAGAACCCGGCGGTCGCGGGGACGACGAACCTGCGGTAGCGGCTGCGGACCTCCTGGAAGGCGGCGCTCCGCTGCACTTCGAGGTAGATGTCGGATGCGCCGGACGCGGTCCGGCCCGCGGTGTCCGGACGGGACGGGGACGTCTCCCCGCCCTCGCCCCAGCCCACGGCCGGCGCGTCGTACCAGGGGTCGTCCAGCCGGATCGTTCCGGCATCACGACCGTCGTGCTTGTCCACCGAACTCTCCTTGTCCGCCGCCGCATTGGCCGCGTGTCCACAAGGATGTGCTCGATGGTCGTTTTCAGGACTGATGTCCGGCGCTCTTCACTCCTTCAGGTGATGGAGGGAAGAGCGCCGGTGTGCCGGAACCGCGTCCGGGTCAGGCGTCGATGCGCGAGCGGTCCAGGGTGGCCGCCGAGCTGGTGATGAACTCCTTGCGCGGGGCCACCTCGTTGCCCATGAGCAGGTCGAAGACCTGCTCGGCGGAGTCCAGGTCGCCGATGTTGATCCGGCGCAGGGTGCGGAAGCGGGGATCCATGGTGGTCTCCGCGAGCTGGTCCGCGTCCATCTCGCCGAGGCCCTTGTAGCGCTGGATGGCGTCCTTGTACCGGATGTTCTTGCGCTGGTACTCCAGCAGGGTCTGGCGCAGCTCGTTGTCCGAGTACGTGTACACGTACTTGTCCTGGCCCCGCTTGGGCTGGACCAGCTCGATGCGGTGCAGCGGCGGGACGGCCGCGAAGACCCGGCCCGCCTCGACCATGGGCCGCATGTACCGCTGGAAGAGCGTCAGCAGCAGGCACCGGATGTGCGCGCCGTCCACATCGGCGTCGACGAGCAGGACGATCTTGCCGTAACGGGCGGCGTCGAGGTCGAAGGTACGGCCCGAGCCGGCCCCTATGACCTGGATGATCGCTCCGCACTCGGCGTTCTTGAGCATGTCCGAGACCGAGGACTTCTGGACGTTGAGGATCTTGCCGCGGATCGGCAGCAGGGCCTGGAACTCGGAGTTCCGGGCGAGCTTGGCCGTACCGAGGGCCGAGTCCCCCTCGACGATGAAGAGCTCGCTGCGGTCCACGTCGTCGCTGCGGCAGTCGGCCAGCTTGGCCGGCAGCGAGGAGGACTCCAGCGCGGTCTTGCGGCGCTGCGCCTCCTTGTGCTGGCGGGCCGCGATACGGGTCCGCGCGGCCGCGACGATCTTCTCCATCACGGCGCGGGCCTGCTGCTTGTCGTCGCGCTTGGTGGAGGTCAGGAAGGCCTTGAGCTCCTTGGCGACGACGGCGGCGACGATGCGCGTCGCGGCGGAGGTGCCGAGGACCTCCTTGGTCTGGCCCTCGAACTGCGGCTCGGCGAGGCGCACGGTGACGACGGCCGTCAGGCCCTCCATCGCGTCGTCCTTGACCACGTCGTCCTCGGCGACGCGCAGCAGCTTCGCCGAGCGCAGGACCTCGTTGACGGTCTTGGCGACCGAGCGCTCGAAGCCGGAGACGTGGGTACCGCCCTTGGGGGTGGCGATGATGTTCACGAAGGACTTGAGGTTGGTCTCGTACCCCGTGCCCCAGCGCAGGGCGATGTCCACGCCCAGCTCGCGGGTGACCTCGGTCGGGGTCATGTGGCCGCGGTCGTCGAGGACCGGGACGGTCTCCTTGAACGTGCCCGTGCCGGTCAGGCGCAGCACGTCGCAGACGGCCTTGTCCTGGGCGAGGTACTCGCAGAACTCGCTGATGCCCCCGTCGAAGCGGAACGTCTCCTCGGTCTTGCCGGCGCCGTCTATGGCCCGCTCGTCGCGGACCACGATGGTCAGGCCGGGCACGAGGAAGGCCGTCTGGCGGGCGCGCTGGTACAGCGTCTCCAGGCCGAGGCGGGCGTCCTTGAGGAAGATCTGCCGGTCCGCCCAGTAGCGGACCCGGGTGCCGGTGCGGCCCTTGGGGATGCGCTTGACCTTGCGCAGGCCGCCGGCCGGATCGAAGGGGCTGTCGGGGCCCTGCTCGGTGAAGAACCCGGGGACGCCGCGGCGGAAGCTGACGGCGTGGGTGGAGCTGCCCCGGTCGACCTCGACGTCGAGGCGGGCCGAGAGGGCGTTGACCACGGAGGCGCCGACGCCGTGCAGACCGCCGGAGGCGGCGTACGAGCCGCCGCCGAACTTTCCGCCCGCGTGCAGCTTGGTCATGACGACCTCGACCCCGGACAGGCCGGTCTTGGGCTCGACGTCCACCGGGATGCCTCGGCCGTTGTCGCGGACCTCGACCGAGGCGTCCTCGTGGAGGATCACCTCGATGTGGTCGCAGTAGCCGCCCAGGGCCTCGTCGACGGAATTGTCGATGATCTCCCAGAGGCAGTGCATCAGGCCTCGGCTGTCGGTGGAGCCGATATACATGCCGGGGCGCTTGCGAACGGCCTCAAGGCCTTCGAGGACGAGCAGGTGCCGCGCGGTGTAGTTGGAACCGTCCCGGTCTGCTCCGGACAGCAGCGCGCTGGAAGGCACGGACGTGTCGGCGGTCACGCAGTTCGCTCCTCGCTGAATTTCTTTTCTGGCCCGGTCGGGCGCAGGGGTGGCTCGGCTGCCGGTCAGAGGGTACCGAGGCCTGGTAGAGCCGATGCAACGCCACCCTCGTCGCTTCCTCAGCCTAGTGCAGATCCGCACGGGTGTTCGATCCCCCGTGAGGGTGAAGCAAACATCACGTTCCCTTCCAGGCATGAACCATTTAGGGTTCGGGCACGTCCTCATGCACAACCGGCACTCACGCCGGGGAGGACGGGAACTGCTACACAGCGAACGACTGACAACGCGAAACCGTAAAGCAACGCAATACGGCTCCTTCGCCGCCAACCGGCAGCAGCCGGCCAGCTTCGGAAGGAAGTTTCGAGGAAAAGCCGCGAGCGGGAACGTTTTCGGCCTGGTTGGATGTTGACCCTGGTACGACAGCTCGTCGAGCTAGAGAAGAGGCGACGTGACTACTGTTCTGACACCCGCGACCCCGCTGACGGCCGCTGACCGATGCGACCGTTGCGGCGCCCAGGCATATCTGCGCGTCGTCCTCCTGAGCGGTGGTGAACTGCTCTTCTGCGCCCACCACGGGCGTAAGTTCGAGCCGGAACTCAAGAAGATCGCCGCGGAAATACAGGATGAGACCGAGCGGCTCACGTCCGCTCCGGCCGCTAGCGCTGCCGACACCGAGGACCGCTGACACAAGGCCTAACCTCGCATCCGACGAGCCAGGACCGGCCAGGCCGGTCGACGGGCGGCATCTCTGAGACCCAGGGACGCCGCCCGTCCTCATATCCGAGGCACTTCCCGGGCGTACGGGTCGGCCCGTACGCCCCCACACCCCCCTGCGGGGCCGTACGGGCCCCCTGGAGCCCCTCCGGACACCCGGTGCGGCCTCCTACGCCCCGCCGGGCCGCGCGGCCCTCTCGGTGCCGCTCACGAATCCGACCAACGGGGCGATCCGGGTGTACACGCCCGGACTGTCGGCGCGCCCGCAGCCGCGCCCCCACGACACCAGCCCGATCAGCCTCCCCCGGGCCACCAGCGGACCCCCGCTGTCCCCCTGGCAGGCGTCCTTGCCGCCGTCCCGGTCCCCGGCGCACACCATGGAGTCGGCCCGGTACTGACCGTCCGAGTCCCCGGGGTACGCCCGCCGGCAGACGTCGTCGGCCAGCACGGTGACCTGGGCCGCCCGCAGCCCGTACGCGTAGTCCCCGAAGCCGCTCGTGTCGCCCCAGCCGTACACGGCCGCGTCGGTGCCCGCGGCGTACGCGGGATGGCCGTCCTCGGCCATGGGGAGCACGTACTGCGCCGGAACGGCCTCGGCCAGTTCCAGTACGGCCAGGTCCCCGGCGTTGCTCCCGGGGTCGTAGGCCGGGTTCACCCGGGCGGCGCGCACCGCGATCTCGCGGCCCTCGTCGGCGCGCAGCTCCGTACGTCCGGTGATCACGCGGAAGTCGGTGACGGATTCGACCGTCCCGCCCAGCACCTGCCGGCCCAGGCAGTGGGCCGCGGTCACCACCGTGGTCGGGGCGACGACGACGCCCCCGCAGAACTGCCCGTCCCGGGTACCCCCGAACCGGTCACGGCTGGCGAGGGCCACGACCCACGGGCTGTCGGCCACGTTCACCGGCTTCCCGCCTATGACCACGCTGTCCGCGGCCACCCCCGGGGCCTGGGCCAGCGGCAGCACGGCCGCTCCCGCCACCAGGGTCAGCGCGCCCGCCAGAGCACGGGCAAAGGGACGACGCATGAGGCCTCCTGACTCTGAGTGTGCATGACTACACCCAGAGTGGGTCGCCCGGTGGCCGGGCGCACCCGCGCGGCCACCGTCACGGGCCCCCGCGCCCCCGGCCGGTGGAGATCCGGTACGGGCCCGGTCCGGATCCGCTCCGGATCCGCTCGGCAGTCCGGTCGGGCCGGCCCGGGGCGCACGCGTACCGGGCCCGGACCGGCCGCCCCGGGCCCTTCGGCAGTTCCGGTCAGTCCAGGTAGTCGCGCAGGACCTGGGACCGGGACGGGTGGCGCAGCTTCGACATGGTCTTGGACTCGATCTGGCGGATGCGCTCGCGGGTGACCCCGTAGACCTTGCCGATCTCGTCGAGGGTCTTGGGCTGGCCGTCGGTGAGGCCGAACCGCATCGAGACCACGCCGGCCTCGCGCTCGCTCAGGGTGTCGAGGACCGAGTGCAGCTGCTCCTGCAGGAGCGTGAAGCTGACGGCGTCGGCCGGGACGACCGCCTCGGAGTCCTCGATGAGGTCACCGAACTCGCTGTCGCCGTCCTCGCCGAGCGGGGTGTGCAGGGAGATCGGCTCGCGGCCGTACTTCTGGACCTCGATGACCTTCTCCGGGGTCATGTCGAGTTCCTTGGCCAGCTCCTCCGGGGTGGGCTCGCGGCCGAGGTCCTGGAGCATCTGGCGCTGCACGCGGGCGAGCTTGTTGATCACTTCGACCATGTGCACGGGGATGCGGATGGTGCGGGCCTGGTCGGCCATGGCGCGGGTGATCGCCTGCCGGATCCACCAGGTCGCGTACGTGGAGAACTTGTAGCCCTTGGTGTAGTCGAACTTCTCCACGGCGCGGATCAGACCCAGGTTGCCCTCCTGGATCAGGTCCAGGAAGAGCATGCCGCGGCCCGTGTAGCGCTTGGCCAGGGAGACCACGAGGCGGAGGTTGGCCTCCAGCAGGTGGTTCTTGGCGCGGCGGCCGTCCTCGGCGATGATCTCCAGCTCGCGCTTGAGCTTGGGCGCCAGCTTGTCGGAGTTGGCCAGCTTGTCCTCGGCGAACAGGCCCGCCTCGATGCGCTTGGCGAGCTCGACCTCCTGCTCGGCGTTGAGCAGCGGGACCTTGCCGATCTGCTTGAGGTAGTCCTTGACGGGGTCGGCGGTGGCGCCGGCCACGACGACCTGCTGGGCGGGGGCGTCGTCCTCGTCGTCCGAGATGACGAAGCCCTTGTTCTCCCCGCCCTCCTCTTCCTCCTCGGCCTCGGCCTTCGGGGCGTCGGGGCCCTCGTCCGCGGTCTCCTCGCCGTCCTCGTCCGCGTCCTTCTTGGCGGCGGTCTTCTTCGCCGCCGTCTTCTTCGCCGCGGTCTTCTTCGCGGGAGCGGCCTTCTTCGCGGCCGTCTTCCGGGCGGGGGTCTTCTTCGCGACGGGTTCGGCCACGGGCTCTTCGGCCAAGGCGTCGGTGGTGTCCGGCTCCGCCGTTCCGGTGTCCGCGACGATGCCGGCCGCGGCCGGAGGGGCCGCCGTCTTCGCCGCGACGGTCTTGGTCGCCGTCCGCTTGGCGGGGCTCTTCGGCGCGACGCTCTTGCGGGGGGTGCGCTTGGGCGACTCCGCGGCACTGACCATCAGTGTCACACCCTCTTCCTCAAGGATCTGGTTGAGGCTGCGCAGAACATTCTTCCACTGGGTCGCAGGAATCTGGTCAGCCTCGAAGGCCCGACGCACGTCATCGCCGGCGATCTGCCCCTCGGCCTTGCCCCGCTCGATGAGCGCCATCACAGACTCGGAATCGGCGATCTCCGGCGGGAGCGTACGGGATGTGCTGGCCGACACGAACAACCTCTCGGAACGATGGGAACGGCTTCCGACCCCGGCCTGGTGCTGGACCGGAGCCGACGACCACCGACTGGGGATGGGCCGGGGGCGCGGGCAGGGGCCGGGGAGCTGCACAGCACCCCCAAGGGCTGCTGTCTTCCCTCCGTCGGCCATCACCTCTTACGTCATCGCGTGACGTCGCGGAGCGTTACGCCCAATCTTCGTGGCCCGAATCACATCCGGTTCCCGTGCGTGCCCGTCCCGTGGCCGTACGCACGCCCGCGGAGGCCCCGGGAAGGCCCCCGGACGCCGGAGTCGCCGGGCCCGAAACGGGCCCGGCGACCGGTGTGCACCCCCGCGCCCCCGCGCGTCGGCGCCTCAGTGCTCGCGCGGGGCGGGGACCACGCGCTCGACCTCCGGATGCACCGTCAGGAGCTGACGCATGGCGTTCTCTGCACCCGTCGCGTCACCGGCCGCGAGCGCCTCGACCATCCGCGCGTGGTGCGCGACGCAGGTCTCGCTGGGACGGTCGCAGGCGGTGACGGGACTGCCGGAGACCTGGAGGGCGGCGGAGACGATGCCCGACAGGTGCTCCAGCATGCGGTTGCCGGCGACCTGGATCAGCAGTGCGTGGAACTCGTTGTCGGCGCGCGCGAAGGTGATCGCATCGCCCTGCCCGAGGGCGTGCCCCATGATCTCGACCATGTCGGCGAGGCGCTGCTGGACGTCCGCGCGGCCGTGGCCGGCCGCGAGGCGGGCGGCCAGCGGCTCGATCGTCCAGCGGAGCTCGTTGAGCTCGCGGCGCTGGTCGTCGCGCTGGGGCCCGAAGGCGCGCCACTCGATGATGTCGGGGTCGAGCAGGTTCCAGTCGGCGACGGGCCGGACCCGGGTGCCCACGTTGGGACGGGCGCTGACGAGGCCCTTGGCCTCCAGGACGCGCAGGGATTCACGGACGACCGTGCGGGAGACCTCGAAGCGCTGGCCGATCTCCTCGGGGACCAGGGGCCGGTCCGCGCCGAGGTCGCCCGAAACGATCATCTGGCCGAGCTGCTGGACGAGTTGGCCGTGCAGACCGCGCCCGCGGCTGCCTGCCGCCCGGCGGCCGACGCGGCTCAGCTCGACGTCGCCCCCGTCCCAGTGGGGCGGTCCGACCCGGTCGGACCCGGAGGCCTCCGGGTAGGGGTAGCGGTCGAGTTCGCCCGAGCCGGCGAGGCCGGTGTCGGCATGGCGGGCGGCGGTCATCATGGCGTGCGCAAGGGTACTCACGAATCCTTTGTCGGCCTCGCCTCCATCGCCCTTGAGGTCTTTGGTGAAAAGCACACGAAAGGGTGATCGGTGCCACCTACGCAATTGACGACTTATCGTAAAGAACCGGGCCTTTTGCGGGGAGTTGCGGTCCGCTTCGGGTGATCCGGCCCGATCTGGACTTCTACGGTCCCGGCGAAGTCGCCTCACGCACCGGAACGATCACCAACGGACCCTCCCGCGCAGTCCTGTGAACGCATAGGCGCACAACAGGACCATCAGCGACAACACCAGTGCGGTGCCCACGGGTTGGACCATCACCCGAAGGGCCCCCAGCACGATCCGGTCCGCCTCCGGCGGCCACGGCGACCAGGCCAGGCCGCGCAGGCGGGAGGCGATGCCGGTCACCGGGTACGCGGACGGCCCGTCGAGGACCTCGCGCACCAGCGGTACGACGGCCACCGGCACGGCGAGCACCGCCGCGAAGCCCACGGACGCGGCGCGGAACACCCCGGCGGCGAGGACCCCGGCCCAGCCGCAGCCGACGAGGAGTCCTGCCCAACTCGCCGCGGGGGAGAGCCATTCCGCCGGCGGGCTCAGCGGCCCGGAGCCGCCGAAGACGATCCGGAGCGCCGCGGCGTCGGCGGCGACCGTGAGGGTGCCGAGGGCCAGGGCGAGGGCGGCGCAGACGGCGAGTTTGGCGGTGAGCAGCCCCAGCCGCCGGGGCACGGTGCCCCGGTCGGCCGCGAGGGCGGGGTAGCGGTACTCCTCACCGAAGGCCAGGGAGCCGAGCAGCCCGGCCCCGAGCGCGGCGGGCGGCAGCGGGAAGAGCTCCGGCCAGGCGGCGAGCAGTCGGCTCCGGGGGGTGTGGCCCGCGCGCGCCAGCACCAGGGAGGTGAGCACGGAGACGGTGACGACGAGGGCGGCGGTCAGCAGTGGGGTGGCCGTGCCGAACACCCGGCGGAGCTCGTAGCGCAGCGGCCACAGCGGGCCGCCCACCCGTCGCACCCGCCGCAGCCCGGAGGAGCCCCGCCCGGAACGGGCACGACGCGACCCGCCGCCCCCTCCCGGGCCGGGGTACCCGGACACATCGGGGCCCCCGGCCGGAGCGGCATCGACGACCGCGAAGGGGCGCCGGTCCGGGACCGGACCCCCGTCGGGGCCCTGCCCTGCGGACCGGGCCGGTTCCGGGGGCGGGCCCTGGTCCGGTGCCGCCTCGCCGCCAGGGGGCGCGACGCGAACGGAGGTCACGCCGGGTTCGGCCCCGGGGTCGGCGCACCCCGGCCCGGTGAGGAGCGCGGCGCGGGAATCCGGGCGGAGGTCCCCGTGGACCGATTCCTCCGCGCCGGCCACGAGGCCCGCCACGGAGCCCGGCACCTGCCGGGCCTGCGCCTCCGCCCGAACCTCCGCCCGGACCTCTGCCCGGACCTCTGCCCGGACGTCCACCCGGGCCGCGCTCCCGCCGCGGGTCCGGGCCTGCGGTACCGGCGGGACGGGCGCACCCGCGTCCCCGGTCTCGTCCGCGAGTTGATGGACGAGCACTCCGTGCCGGAACGCCGCCTCGCCGATCTCGGCGCAGTTGCTGCCGTACACCGACAGGCGGCTGCCGCTCTCCTCGACGATCTCCACCACCTTGTGGGCGGAGCGGGCCTCACGCCCCAGTACGTCGGCGAGCCGGGCGGCGTGCGGGGTCCGCACGGCGACCCGCGGTCGCAGCCGGGTGCGGGCGAAGTCCGCGGCGTCCTGGTCCGCGACGAGGCGGCCCGAGGCGATGGACACGACCCGGTCGGCGTACCGGGCGGCCTCCTTCGCGTCGTCGGTGGTGAAGAGCACGGCCCCGCCGAGGGAGGCGTGACCGCGCAGCAGCCCGTGGAGCCAGGCCCGCTCGCGGGAGTGCAGCCCGGCGGCGGGTTCGTCGAGGAGGAGGGTGCAGGGATCGGCGAGCAGCGCCGCGGCGAGGGCGACGCGACGCTCCATGCCGGCCGAGAGCGAGCCGAGCCGCTGGTCGCGCAGTCCGCCGATGCCGACGACCTCCATCAGGGTGTCCGCCCGGGAGGCGGGGACCCCGACGGCGGCACTGAGCATCCGCAGTTGGTTGCGGACCGTCCTGGACGGGTGCCCGGGAACGTCTCCGAGGAGTACGCCGACCTCGCGGCCCGGATGCGGGATCCGGTGCAGCGGGCGGCCTCGGAAGTAGGTGACGCCCCGGCCCGGTTCGAGTTCGAGCATCAGCCGCAGCGCGGTGGTCTTGCCCGAACCCGGCTCGCCGAGCAGGGCGGTCACGCATCCCGGGCGGGCCTCGAAGGTGAGGTCGTTCACGACGGGCGGGAGTTCTCGACGGGGTGTGCTGGTGAGTCCGATGGCCTGGAGCATCGCTTCTCTCGCGGGGGGTGAGACCGCTCTGCGGCAGGGTGAGTACCGCAAGCAAGATAACGCGATATGTCCGATTTTCTATGCAACCGGTCCGTGCCGGTGCCGCGATCGCGGCACGGAACCGCCCCGGCGCACGGCGGGGGCCTCCCCGGGGAGGATCAGACTTCCGGGCGCAGCATCGGCGGGTTGAGCAGGGTCGCCCCGCCCGCCCTGAACAGCTGGGCCGGGCGGCCGCCCTGGCGTGTCGTCGTCCCTCCGGCCGGCACCAGGAAGCCGGGGGTGCCGGTGACCTTGCGGTGGAAGTTACGGGGGTCCAGCGCCACCCCCCACACCGCCTCGTACACCCGGCGCAGCTCTCCGACCGTGAACTCCGGCGGGCAGAAGGCGGTGGCCAGGGAGGAGTACTCGATCTTCGAGCGGGCCCGCTCGACACCGTCGGCGAGGATCCTCGCGTGGTCGAAGGCCAGCCCGGCGGAGGCCTGGTCGGCGCCCTCCAGCAGTTCGTCGACGGGCGCCCAGCGGGCGCCGTTGGCGTCCCCGCCGGCCCGGGGCGCGGGCAGGTCGGGGGCGAGGACCAGGTGGGCCACGCTGACGACCCGCATCCGGGGGTCGCGCTGCGGATCCCCGTAGGTTGCGAGCTGTTCGAGATGGGCGCCGTTGTCCACGCCGGGCGCGGCCGGGTCGTGCGCGCACAGCCCGGTCTCCTCGGCGAGTTCCCTGGCGGCGGCCGCCCCCAGGTCCTCGTCCCCGCGGACGAAACCGCCGGGCAGCGCCCAGCGGCCCTGGAACGGCTGCTCACCCCTTCGGACGACCAACGCGCAGAGCGCGTGGCGCCGCACGGTGAGCACGACCAGGTCGACGGTGACGGCGAAGGGCGGAAAGGCCGACGGGTCGTAGGGCGACATGCCGCGATCATAGTCGTCTGCCTGACGATAAACAGAGCTTTGGTGATCCCGGAGACGGTGATCTGGAACCCAGACCGGATCCTCGCGACCAGCCCGGACGGCCGCGCGCGGCTAGCCCCGCAGTTGGAGCCCATCGGCCGCCTCCTCCACCATGCCGACACCGAGGCGGCTGATCCGGACGGCGAACGGTTCCTCCGACACCCTCAGGCCGGACAGGCGCAGTGCACCGAGGGGAGCGCCCGCACGTGGAGTGACGGCGACGGTCGCCGCCGGGGCGTCCGGGCGGATGCCCGCGAGCGTGGTGAGGGCGTGGATCCCCGCCGCGGCGGCCACCGCCGCGGGCCTGCAGGCCGCGGGATGCGGGAGCGGGGCGCTGCCGGCGGTCCGCTGCTCGGCCGCGTACATCTCGGGCAGGCGGTACCCGAAGGACTCCGCCGCGTCGAGCAGTCCCCGCAGCAGCCCCGCGGCCTCCTTGTCGAAGCCGGCCTGGGCGAGCCCGGCCACGGCGAGGGCGCTCTCGTGGGCCCGCACCGCTCCGGACCGGTGCCCGAAGGGGTTGTGTCCCGGTTCACGCGCGGCCATGCTGCGCAGCCCCCATCCGGAATCCATGGCCGGGGCTCCGAGCAGTCGGGCGAGGTGTTCGGTCCGGACGGGGTCCAGCAGGCCGGGTGCGAACTCCCCGCCACCCAGCAGGCCCGTGTCCAGCAGGTGCGCGGCGGCCCCCGTCAGCCGGGGCAGCGGACGGCCGTCCGGGTGCAGTGCCGCGGCGGGACGGCCTCCGTCCGGGCCGTCGATCCAGAACCTGGCCCGGAACCGTTCCCGCAGGGCGGCGGCCCACTCCCGCCATTCCGCGGCTCCGGGCCGCCCGCAGTCGGCGAGCAGATCGGCGCCGAGCAGCGCGGCGCGGTGCGCGTGGGCCTGGGTCTCGCAGCGCCGCGGCCCGGGATCGGGGTCGGCCAGGAAGCCGTCCTCGCCGAGCGCGCCGCGCAGCCAGCCCAGGCAGCGCTCCGCCGCGGGCAGCAGCCGGGCCACTTCCTCCTCGGACAGCCCCCATCTGCGCGCCTCGGCGAGCACCGCCGGAAAGCCGAGGGTGGCCTCGGTGCCGGTGCACCCCGGCGGGAGCTGCGGTCCCGCGGCGCGCAGCGGTCCCGGGATCTTCCCCGCTTCCGGGCCGCGGCCCCCGGTCTGGCTCCGGGCCAGGGTCCGCAGGGTGGCGGCGGCCAGCCCGGTGCCGAGCGGGAGCGCCATCCGCGCGGCCCACAGCGACTCGGCCGGGGCCAGCCCAAGCCGCCAGGGCACTCCGGCCGCCGCGAAGGCGTCCGCGGGTGCCTCGGGATCCCTCAGGAGCAGTGCGCGCAGGTCGTCGAGGCTGGTCCGGAACCAGGCGTCGGCCCTCGGGTCGTCCCCCTCGGCGCGAGCGGCGGAGAACGGGTTCGCGACCTGTCCGGCGGGGGCCCGGGTAGAGCGGTCGCGCGTGGTGCGCAGTTCGATGCTGCGGGACTCCCCCGGCCCCAGGTCGAGCTGCCAGCGCAGCAGTCCGGCCGATGCGAGGGCGTCGTCGGGGGCCGGTTCGGCGGTGGTGACGGCGAGGGCGTCGCCGGTGCTCCAGCGCAGTCCGCCGGCGTGCACCCCGGCGGCGAGTTCCGGTCCGGCCCGGCCGGCCGCCACGGCGGCGAGCTCGGCCAGGTCGGTGCCGAGGGAGACCTCCACCGGGAGGCGCAGCGGGCGGGCGGCGAAGTTGCGCAGGGTGATGCGCTCGGTGCCGTCCGCGTGGCGGACGCGCTCGACTCCGACGTCGGGGTCGGGGCCCGCCTCGATGCCGGTGCGGACGGTCGCGGTGAAGGAGGCCCGGTCGGCGGCGAGGCTGCGTGCTTGGACGGCGACCGGGTCCCGTCCGCCGACGCGCAGGACGCAGCGTGACAGCAGGCGCCGCCCCGCACGGTAGATGCCGTCGATGCCCCGCCCGGTCAGCTGGCCGTGCTCGGGAGAGATGACCAGGCAGGGCGCGGCGACGCAGATGACGGCGCCGTGCACCGGCGGCAACTCGGGCCGGCGCGCGGGCCCCGCAGCGGACTGCCGGGGCGGGGGCGGTCCTGCGGGCCGTGTCTCCGGCTCTGGGCCGTGCGGCCCGTCGGCCTGGCGGTCCGTGGACGCCTCGGGGACCCGCTCCACCACCGCCTCCGGCACCGGGGGGCCGTAGCGCGGTCCGCCCGGCCCCGTCCCGTGACCCCTGGAGGGGGAATCGGGTCCGTCCTCTGTGGCCACTGTGGTGCGATTGCCCGGGGCGGTGGGCGAAGGGGGCCCGGGCGAGTCGGTTTCAGGTACGGGGGGAGCCATGTGCCGCCTTGTCTGCGCTCCGGCCGGTTCCGCTGGGCGGCGGCGCGGCCGGGCGCCCACCTCCCCCCAGCTGAACGCCCTCACCCCCGCCCGGGTCACGGGCCCCGGTGGCGGCTGCCCGCACGGGGTGCCGCGCCGGCGGCGCAGCGCCG